>NZ_DBMEXE010000078.1:0-6624 GCF_056804935.1 Holdemanella sp.
AATCCCTTTCATTACTTCTATTTTAACACACTTTTATAAAAAAGAACTATATATTTCAAAAAATTATATAGTTCCTATTCCATAGAGAATAAATCCCTCAATTCTTCCTTGGATAAAGTCGAAATGCCACCATTTGAATTTTCGACAAATATATCACTCATCTCTTTTTTGCGCTTCTGCATCTCATAGATTTTCGCTTCTATTGTGTTCTTCATCAACAACTGATACACTAACACATTCTTTGTCTGACCAATACGATACGCACGATCTGTTGCTTGATTTTGCGCACTCACATTCCACCAAGGATCATAATGAATCACAGCTTGTGCCTTAGTCAGATTTAGCCCAGTTCCACCAGCCTTTAATGAAATTAAGAATACATCCGAATCATCACTCTGAAAAGCATCTACTTCTTCTTTACGCTTCTTCTTATCAACTGCACCCGTAATCATATGGTATTTGATGCCTCGCTGATTAAACTCTTCGATAAAAGAATCAAAAATACTTGTGAAACTTGAAAACAACAAGACTTTCTTACCATTCTCTTTTAATGTCTCAATCAATTCAAGACACATTGTAAACTTTGTACTCTCACCCTTATAGTTTTCATATAACATTCTTGGTTCGCAACAAATCTGACGAAGACGCGTCATCATCGCGATGATCAAAATCGAATCCACTTGTTCCAATTCTAATTGTTGCTGAAGCTGCTCATTGACTTGAGCAAGATTTGCAAGATACAATTGCTTCTCCTCCGGACTAAAGTTTAACCATATATCTTTCTCAACCTTATCCGGTAAATCCTTCAACACTTGTTTTTTCGTTCTACGCAAAATAAATGGCGACACCAACTTTTGAAGTTTGGACTGTCTGTCATCATCCCCCATCTGAATGGGTTTCTCAAAATTCTTTGTGAAATAATTCAAACTATATAGATAGCCTGGCAACAAGAAATCAAAGATACTCCACAATTCACTTAAACTATTCTCAATTGGCGTTCCTGTTAATGCCAAACGATGTTTACTTTTTAAAGCCTTTACACTTTGCGCATTCTTTGTCTTAGGATTCTTAATAAACTGTGCCTCATCTAGAACAATATATTCAAATTCCATAGGCATATACAATTCAACGTCCCTACGCAAATAATCATATGTCGTAATATAGAGTTCGTGATTTTCCTGAATAATCTCTTTACGCACTTCTTGCGTTCCCGTAACACAAACAGCGTCCACACCAATCTTAAACTTTTCAATTTCTGACATCCAGTTATACATTAGACTACTTGGACATACAATCAAACTCGGTTTATCCTTTGAAACAAACTGTTCATAAAATACCAATACTTGAATAGTTTTTCCAAGTCCCATATCATCGGCAAGAATTCCATTTAAATTCATGTTTTTCAAATCATACAACCATTGAATGCCCTGCTGCTGATACGTGCGCAATAAAGATTTATATTCATCCTTCAATTGAATCGTTTGTTCTTTCACTTTCATTAATCGATCTGTATATTCTGTAACTGAATCATCATTACGAACATCCAATTCTGAATCCACATCTATTAAATGGAAAGCCTGATATGCTGGTTTTTCAATTGTTTCTTTCTTGAAATCCTTAGTCGTTAAATTCATTGTAGAAGCCAATTCATTCAACTGTTCTAAACCTGTATCTTCCAAATCAATCATTTCACCATTCTTTAACTGATAAAACTTTTTCTTCTTTCGATACGCATTTAAAATATGCGACAATTCATCTGCGTTCACATCACTATCTAGTTCCATCTTCAATAAATCATTTTGAACATAGACCTTTACACTTAAATTCATACTGCGACGATTCTTTAAACGTTTCAATTCCTCAGACACATACACATCCGCTTGTTTTTGAATCAAAGGAATTCCATGATCCAAAAAATTATATAACGCATCGCTTCGACCTTTAAATACAGCCTTATTATCTTCAATCTTTACCGCATAATGCGAAATAATTGCTTCTATACTGGCAATTTGGTTGGAATCTGTATTTGTGAAGAAACTCTTTTTTTGATTATTTTCTAGATAGTTTCCCCATACAATCATATTCGCATTTTCAAGATCTGAATACACACGAATATTCTCAATTACAGTCGCATATTTTTCTACATCTACATTCGTTTCTAATTGAATATAATCCATATATGGCTGCAAGCATTGTAAGTAAAAAGCTCTAAAATCACTTTTTTTAATCAACCAACCATCTTCTTGCGAAATATTATACGCAAGTGAAGCTAAAAAGCCATCCGCATCCAATGTATATCGCGTAATATTTTTATAATCCACTACATACAAATGTTTATTACCAATTAGAAAATTATCATCCAAATCTACATTGAATTCGAAACAATCATCATATTCAACCAATTTTATAACTAATTTTATATCTTTTTCATCCGTTTTAAATTCGGTATGGTCATTAGGCAAAGATACATTTAAATCAAAGAAATCATCCAGACATTCCGAATAGATTTCCCCGTCTTTTTGCCAATCTTTTGAAAAAGTATATTTCATCAAAAATGAATAAATCTTTTGACTTGGCTCATCCAAATCTTCTGGATTTAAATAAATCTGTGTGTTTTTCCCAAAAGATTCCAATTTCTTTTCAAAAAAGCCTCGCATTAAAGCTTGAATATTCTTTACTGTATATGCACGATTCACTTGAATCTTTAATTTAAATGCTGCCTGATCATAATAATACGAATTTGTAGGATGCAACGTCAAACGAATTCGATTCTCGTTTTCCTTAAAGAAATTGTTAACTTTATCTTCTTGTTTTTCTTTTAGAAAATCAAATGCCGCCTGATTCAAACTATGAATTCTACGACGCTTTCTTTCCAATTCTTCCTGACGATTTTTTTCTTCAATATATTGCTGATACTCCACACAAAACGGAAAAGTCTGGGGATTGATCGCATTAATGGCACGCACTACACTTACTAAATGCACACACCCTTTATGTGTCTCTTGTGTACAAGTACAATTTGTAGTTAATATCGTACCATATTCATTCACTCTAAAGTTAATAATTTCCTCATTCCAACGCGTTTGAATAATAGCCTTTACTTCATAATATAAAATCCGATCATGCACTCTTTCAATTGAGATACGCTCAATCTTACCTGCATAATAAGGATCATTTGCCTCATAATATATCCATGAATTTTTAATAAAACGATTTAAAGATTCTTCATAAATACGCATACTTCTTCCCACCTAACTTACTCCTTATTATATCATAATTTGACTTTCTATTTTTGAGTTGTTAATGTATCAGAAAGAAAGAGGAATAATATGAACGCAAAAATTTTTACAACCTTTCCACAAGATGCCAAAGACATTCGTATTGAAGTATTCATGAAAGAACAAGGCTTTGAAAACGAATTTGATGAAATCGACACTATTAGTCATCATATCGTTGTCTTTGATGAAGGAAAACCCATCGGAACATGCCGATTCTTCAAAGAAAACAATCATTACACTATTGGAAGGGTAGCCGTATTAAAGGAATATCGAAATCAACATATAGGTAACCTATTAATTAGAACAGCTGAAAAAGAAATCAAAAAATTACATGGAGACTTAATTGTGGTACACGCACAAGTTCGTATCTGCCCATTCTATGAAAAACAAGGCTATATTCAGTTTGGTCAAATTGACGATGATGAAGGAGTCCCACATATGTGGATGAAAAAAAAGATACAGTATTAAGCTACTGTATCCAAAATATCCTTCATCTTTTTTGCGAGTCCCTTTGTCTTTTCAACCGATAAAGAACAAATCGCAACACGAATACCCAAATTTACTTTGACGGTAAAAATGTTGTTTTCCATTAATGCCTCATGGAATTTGTCACGTGTTTCATTATCCATAGATAAAGTTACGAAGAATCCTTCTTTGTAAGGATAATGTTTTAATCCCACTTCCTTCGCTTCTTTGACAAAGATATCTCCACGTTCTTTTAATAAATTTACATAGTGCAATCTTTCTTTATCATACGCATCTTTATGATTGTCTAATACATCTACAAATGTAGCCATAGCTCCATTGTTGATATTTGACCAAGTCGCACGCGCATCCTTTTCAAACACAATTTTTACTTGTCGAACTGCTTCTTTTTCTTGTCCTAACACAATGGCGGCTCCACAACGAAGGCCATAACTTGTCATTGATTTTGATAAACTAAATGCGACAATTACGATAAAATTTTTCTCAATTTGATCAAACTGTGCAAAATATTCTTTCGCCTTTTCTTGTCTAGAAGAAAAATCAATATACGCAATATCATTCAACAATACTACGGCATGTGTTTTTGAACATTCATTCAAGAAAGAAATGACTTCTTTCCATTCGTCTTTACTCAAAGAATACCCTGTAGGATTGTGGCAAGGATCATTGATCACAATGACTAAACGATTTTGTTTTTCCATCACATTTTTACATGCCGATTTAAAAGAGTTTAAATTAAAGTGATCTTCTTCAAATAAACTATATTTTTCCACATTCAAATTGTGCATCTGCGCCATTAGTGCATAAGATCCCCATGCAATTTCTGGCAAGACAACTGTTTGTCCCTCATCTAGACACTCTTGTAAAGTCATACCAACGGCACCGGTTCCTCCAGGTGTTGCGATAACTTCATGTTCTAAGTGTGAATTTCCATTCAATACCCAGTCATATACTTTTTGTCTAAAGTCTGGATTTCCTGTAAAACTAGCTGCATAGGCTGCCAATACTTTATTATCCAAGTTTTTTAATGAACTAAATACACTGTCTAAGGCAACCAAAGTTCCCTCTTCATCATATAAAGAACCAATTGTCGCGTCTACAACATTTTCACTTCCCACCTTAGCCTTAGCCTCTTTTGCCTTGGCAACAATTGAGAATACAGTATCTACGATTGGTGTTTGATTGACACTTTCCTTCACAAAATTCATACTTATTTTTCCTCCTTTAAAGTATATGCTCCCAATACTTTTACACTTTCACACACAGACTGTACCTCTCGAATACAATCATTTGCCTTTGACATATCCCCTTCAATTTCGACAAAGAAGAAATACTCAAAAGGTTTATTTTTCATCGGTCTAGACTGAATACTTTCCATATTCAATCCATTCTTGGCAATACAATCAATGATCTTTGCCAAAGCGCCACTCTCATGTTTAACCGATAGAACCATACTAAAGCGATTGCCCTGCATTTGTGGCTTTAATCCAATTACTAAGAATCGCGTTGTGTTAGTCGCATTTTCTTGAATGTTTGTAGCCAACACCTTTAAGCCATACAACTCTGCATTTTCCTTAGCACCAATAGCTGCTTTATGCACATCCTGTTGTGCTGAAATATATTGGGCTGCCATCGCCGTATTTGGATAGGCCACCGTTTGTACATTTAATTCCTTTAAAAATTCTTTAGACTGTGAAAGTGCTTGATCCTTTGAATAGACCCACTCCACATCTTTTAATGTACTGCCCGGAATTCCAAGTAAACATTGTTCAATCTTTTGATCATAAATTGACTGAATATACACTGGATATTCCATTAATAAATCTAAGACTTCTCCAACCAATCCAGAATTCGTATTCTCAAAAGGAATCACACCATATTGTACGTCTGAATGGACAACCATTTGAAAGACTTCCTCAAAACTAGAAACGCCCACTTTTGGATTGGAAGGAAACAACTTCTCGCTCACCATATGCCCAAAGGCACCTTCAACTCCACAATATCCAACTTTATCATGCGACTGCAACGTTCTTTGATAGGCCTTCGATTCTTTCATAATGAACTTTATAAAAGACTCATAATATTCTTTATAATCTGGATTCTGAATAAACTGCAGATTCTTTTCAATTACAACCTGCTCTCTACCTGAATCTAGAATTGGTAAATCATTTTCTATTTTATACGCAATCACATCCTTAACAGCATCCAATCGTGCTTCATACAGCTTAGCCATTTCACGATCGATCGCATCAATTTGTGTACGTGCTTGTTCTAACTTATTCATTAGTTCACCTCGTGAATATCATACCATAATTTTCATACATTTTCTGAAAATGAATGTATCATTTTTTAGTCATTCATCTATTACTAATTTTAAAATGACTAAAAATAGAAAGTCAAACGACTTTCTACTTCATAATACTCTCAAATTCATCAATTAAAGAATCAAACAATTCAATCGCATCTTCAATTGGTTTTGGACTTGCCATATCAACCCCAGCCATACGCAATAATTCGACTGGAGACTTTGTACATCCTCCCTTTAAGAAAGATAAGTATGCTTCAATATCAGCTTGTGTTCCATGAAGCAATTTTTGTGATAGAGCCATAGCTGCACTAAATCCTGTCGCATATTGGTATACATAGAAATTCATATAGAAATGTGGAATACAAGCCCACTCCATACTAATTTCATCATCCACAATCACATCTTCTCCATAATAGAATTTATTTAAATCCGCATAGATTTGATTCAATGTATCACTTGTCAAAACTTCGTTGTTTGCTGTCTTTTCATTGATAATCTTCTCAAATTCCGCAAACATACACTGTCTAAACAATGTGGTTCTAAATTGTTCCA
>NZ_DBMEXE010000079.1:0-6518 GCF_056804935.1 Holdemanella sp.
TAGTGTATCGTCAGGTTCACGCTGGAACAAATGCATGTTTCTCTATTCATACTTTGGATAAAGTATGGGCTGATGAATATGCTGCATTACAAGATATTCCAATGATCGATACAGTTATGTTAAGAACTCCAATGATTTTGCATCCAAAATCAAGTAAACGTACAGGTATGTTTACTGAAATAGATACACAGCCAATGACATATTTCAAAAAGGGAGAATCAAACTGGTTCTGTTATCCTTGTAAGGTTGGAGCTTTATTATGTTTCGTATACTTCAACTCAAAATATATGTCTAGTGCATTGAGTATGGCTAACTTGTTTGAATTAGCTACAAAAGAAGAAAGTGCTCAAAAACCAGATCTTGTTGTTATTTTTGGTAATGACGATGGAAATGATGCAACAAACTTCTATTATGATGAGGCCAATGATATTTGGGTAGGATGTATTAGTGACAATCCTCGTATCGAATACTTTGGATATTTAAAGAAAATGTGTTTAACATTACACAACTTGGCACAGATGAAAAAAGGTTGGTTACCAATCCATGGTGCTTTCGTAAACATCTATTTAAAGGATGGAACTAAGAAAGGTATCATGTTGATGGGTGATAGTGGTGCTGGTAAATCTGAATCCATTGAAGCATTAAAGGCAGCTGCTGGAGATATGATTCGTGAAGTAGAAGTTGTATTTGATGATATGGGAACAATTCACTTAGAAGATGGCGTTCCATATGGTCAGGGAACTGAAATTGGTGCCTTCATTCGTCTAGATGACTTGGATCCAGGTACTCCATATCGTGACATGGACCGTTCAATTTTCATGGCTCCAGAAAATCCAAACTCACGTATGATTCAGCCTGCAGCTCCATATCGTGTTGTTGTTCACAACCACAAAATTGATTTATTTGCGTACGCAAACAACTACACAAATGAATTTGGTCTAAAGAAATTAACTGTTCAAGAAGTAAAAGATACTTGTAAGTTAGGTAAACGTATGGCTTTGGGTACAACGCAAGAAGTTGGTATTTCAACAACTTACTTCGCAAACCCATTTGGTCCTATGCAAAAACAAGAGCTTTGTGAACCAATCATCGACACAATGTTCCAGGCTTTAGAAGACAACGGAGTATTTGTTGGTGAAATCTATACGCACTTAGGATTCGATAAATCAAACCGTAAAGGTTTAAATATTGCTGCTCAGCAATTATTAGAATTTATCCAGAAAAAGGATTAATATGTTTAACAATGATTCAATGAAATATTATTCAACAAGCACTTTAAAAAGTGCTTTGTTGAAGTCTTATGCATGGATGGCTATTGCCTTATCCATCACGGCAATTGTATCTTATGGTTTATATGCTACAAATGCTTTATTGATTTTATTGAGTACCGTGCCATTTCTATTTATGTTGTTTGTGATTGCACCATTTATCTTGTCCATTGCCTTTGGTGTTTCTATGGCAAGATCTACATCAAGTACAGGTATGAAAGTCATGTTAGTGCTTTATGCCATCTGTATGGGCGTTTCACTTACTTCGATTGGCTATGTATATGATGTAGCTACAATTGGTACTGCTTTTCTAGTCAGTGTAGTTTACTTTATTAGTTTAGCTGTAATTGGTACAACATCTAAAAAAGATTTTACTAGCTTTGGCTCATTATGTATGATTGGACTTTTTGTATTGATTATTACACAATGCTTCATGATGTTATTTAGAGTTAGTATGGATGTTCGCTTGCTTTCTATCATTACTCTATTGATTTTTACAGGCATCACAGTTTGGGATGTACAAAGAATGAATCGTTTATTGATTCAATCGGATGGTTCAGTCGTAGCACAAGATAAGATTGCCATCTTCATGGCATTACAATTGTATTTGGATTTCTTGAATATCTTCTTAAGAATCCTACAATTAATTGGCATGGGAAATCGTAACAACAAATAGATGTATTCGTAATGGATACATCTTTTTTTTGATGGAGAATTGACTGTTTAATTTGATATAATTATCCTAAAGAAAGGAATAGATTTATCATATCTAGACAAGAACATTATGAAAATTCTTAATGTAATAATGGATATTTTAATTGGTGCTGCGTTTATAATGAACGTATGTTTCAAGCAATACTTTAAAGTATATGCTTATGGAATACTCCCTGCTATTTTCATAGTATCAGTTTTTAATATCTACAGTAGTATAAAGAACAAAGATTATAAATCCTATCGATTGTTTTATTCTATATTCTGGATTCTTATTATTTTGATTTTATTACTAAATTTATAAAATACAATGTAATGTTGATAGACAGAAAAGCTCATATAATATTTTAAGCTAAACTATCAAAAAGACTTTGGTATATTGAAGTGATGTCTTAACTGACTACTCCTCACCGCAAGCTCTTTGATGTCATGACGAAAGACTCTGGCAACGCACGAATGTAGCCACTATATTTTTTCATCACCACGGCAGGGAACATCAAGACGTACAAAGAGAAATCGACGGTGCCGTGGCGACAATCATGGTGCTTGACCGTGCTATCCGCTATGGCAATGATAATGGCACTTCAGTCTATGATAGCTGTGGGCTGCAATTAGTCGATTATAAAAAGTTTTTGCACTATAGTGCATTTACACGATTTTCTTGTCGATTTATGCTATCAAAATAGCGCAGGAGGTGTGAAAATATGATAGATTCTCATGAACTCAGACGGCGTGATGGAACACCCCGGCACGATCAAAGAACTGCAGATGCAATACGTATCATATCACAATTACGGTTCTTATTTGAATGTAAACAATTATAATGATACGAAGAAAAATCATGCAACGATTGTTAAGTTGATAGCAACTTTGAAGCGTGCTACAAAAACCACAGTTTAGTAATTTGGTGTTAAAACATTCTTCTGTTATCTGTCGAAGACATAAATTAAAAAATAAAAATGGAGTAGTGTAATACTACTCCAAAGGTTTTTGATAGAAGTTTCCGTAGAAGTTTACTGTATTGTATGTATTGATCAATACTTTAGGATCGACCTTTCTTACATTATCGACAACGTCTCTTAATTCATAAGTAGAAATAACGGCTTTACATACGTAATACTTACGATGACTGTATGCACCATAACATTCAAATACGCTCATACCATGGCGACAAGTGGCCATAAAGGCATCGATAATTGGGTCTGGATCGTTTGTCGTAAATTCAACGGTAATTTGTGCATATCTTTGATATAAAGATGAGATTGTCTTTGTAGATAAGAATTGGAATAGGATGGAATATCCTGCATAAATCCATCCGCATAAGTATCCAAAGACAATAATCATAGCGCAGTTATAGAAGAATACATAGTCCCAGATACCTCTATGAATCTTACTAGAAACGTATTGGGCAATGAAATCCGTTCCTCCGGTAGATCCACCAGCTCTTAGGGATAGGGAAATGGAGAAGCCCCATAAGAAGCCTCCAAATAGAACGTTTAAGATTTGATCTTTAAAGAAGGGTTCAAAATGGAAGATAGAAATAAAGAAAGATACTAGAAAGAATTGTACACAACTCAAAAATGTGAATCTTGGAGAAATGTGTTTGTAGCATAGTATAGCAGCAGGAACATTTAATGCGATGATTCCAACTTGAGTAGGAAAGTTAATGTTTACTAGAGCACAGACTTTATTGATTAATAGAGCAAGTCCGGTAAATCCTCCTGAAATCAAATTGCATGGTGCCATAAATACATTCATGATATAACATTGCATAAAAGCACTAAATACAATCATAATGATTGACGTCAATAGTCTTAGCTTCTTTTCTTTTTGAAGCTGATGAATAATGTGTTGCATATAAATTAATACCTCTTGTTCACTGACAATTTAATGATAGGGCATTTGTCAAATAAGTTCAACCAAAAACAGAAAATGTACGGTTTTTAAAAAAATGTAAAAAAAATTAATTTTTTTCTTGCTTTTTATTATGCGTTGAGGTATTATATATGGGCAGTCAACGAAATGGTTCCGTAGCCAAGTGGTAAGGCAATAGACTGCAACTCTGTGATCATCAGTTCAAATCTGATCGGAACCTCCATAAATGATGGGGTCGTGGCGGAATAGGCAGACGCAACGGACTTAAAATCCGTTGGGAGAAATCCCGTGTGGGTTCAAGTCCCACCGTCCCCACCATCGTTTATTTACAATCAACAAGTTACGGTTCCGTAGCCAAGTGGTAAGGCAATAGACTGCAACTCTGTGATCATCAGTTCAAATCTGATCGGAACCTCCAATCACATGGGGTCGTGGCGGAATAGGCAGACGCAACGGACTTAAAATCCGTTGGGAGAAATCCCGTGTGGGTTCAAGTCCCACCGTCCCCACCATTTTTTGGAAAGATAGCTAGAGACATTTGTTTCTAGCTTTTTTCGTGCTTATTTGGTCAGCACAATGACCAAGTTTACCATATTTGTATATAAATTTAATGATTAAAATATAATAAAAGAGAGGTGTAACTAATTATGAGCTGGATTGAAAGAACAACGAAAAAACGAATCAAAGAATTGGATGAACATCCAGAATTGAATTCAAATGATTTTGAGCAAAAGGGAAATACATTAATGAAGAATATTAAATTCTATGTGATTGTTATCTTAGCAGCTGTACTTGTTTTAGCACTTTGGTATCAATGGAATCATCCGGAAATTGATATATTTCCATTTCATTTTCCAATATTAGTCTAAGAAGAGGTAACTATGAATTGGCTTGATAAAATAGCAAAGAAACGATTGGAAGAACTAGAAGCACATCCAGAATTGAACTCAGACAAATTTGCGGAGAAGATGAGTACTCTATATTTCGCTATTGTTTTGTTGATTGTTGCCATACTTATTCTTTTGTTTTGGTATGATACTGAACATTTTGAAATTTGGATCTTTCCAGGAAGATAAAAAATAGCCACAATTGTGGCTATAATAACATAAATCCAATACCTACGATAACACCAGTTATAAATAGGATGGAAATGGTTCTTAAAATGTCTTTCTTTCTTGCTTCATAACGAATCATCACAATTAAACCAAGTCCTGCATTTGTGACAAGTCCTGCTAGTAAGGATCCAAAGGATAATTCACCAGCTGTATAAAGCTGCGTTAGAACAACTGTGGCTGCACAGTTAGGGATAAAGCCGAATAGTGCGGCGATGATTGGCTGGAATAAATTATCTTGAAGCAAGATAATAGATAATGTTTTTTCTCCAATCAACTCCATTAATAATGTTAATACAAAGCTAGTAATAAAGATGAATACATAAATCTTTAAAGATCGTAATAGAGCACTGATCCATAATGGATATTCAGGATAGCAACATGGACAGCTTGATCCTGAACTTTCTTCTTCCTCGTATTCTTCATCGTCATAATCCTCTTCTTCCATATCTTCGAAGCGGAGGATTTTTTGATTGCGAAATAGTACATGATCAGTAAATAATCCAACAACGATTGCGATAACTAATTTTAATCCTAAAATACCAAGTAAAGATGAATACATCTTAGGATTACTAATAAGGATTGGAATGGCTTCATCACTTGTCGCAATCATAACACTGACTAGTGTTCCTAATGTAATGTTATTTTGGACAAACAACATAGCGGCTAGAATACTAAACCCACATTGGGGAATCAATCCAACTAATGCGCCTAAAATAGGTCCAAGTCTTTGTAGTCCAAAGAAAAGCTTATCGTCTTGCGTATTCTTCCTTTCGAAAACTTCTAATATACAATAAGTAATATACAATAAGGGGAGCATAGCCCATGTATCGTGTATTGTATCTAAAATAATGTCTATAAAATTCAAAGGTAGTTCCTCCTAACTTACATAAGTATACACATTTTTTCAAAAATTGCACGTAAAAAGCAGGAAACTAATCAATAGTTCCTGCTCTATCGTTGATTGTGATTTTTTTATTTCTTAATCGAACTTGAATATAATCATGTACACCTGCATAAATAAGTGCAAATATAGGAACGCCTAAGAACATTCCGACAACGCCAAATAATGCACCACCTATAGTAACTGAGAATAAAATCCAGAAGCCTGACATTCCTAGTTTATCTCCAAGTACAATTGGTTTAATAATGTTTCCATCGAACTGTTGAAGAATGAAGATAAATATGGTAAAAATCAAGGCTGAGAATGGATCAATCAAACATAAGATAATGATGACGGGAATAGCTCCTAAGAATGGTCCAAAGACGGGAATGACGTTTGTGACACCAATAATCAGGGCAATCATACTTGTGTAAGGTAGTTTTAATACTAAGGCACCAAAGTAACAGATAACACCAACAATAAATGAGTCAATGATATTTCCTACGATATATTGTTCAAATACAGTCTTCGCGTCATTTGTCCAAAGAGTTAAGTAGTTCGCAAAGTTTTTATCAAATAATGAGTAATTTAACTTTTTTATGCCCTTAACAAGTTTTTCACGGTCCAATAAGATATAGAATGCGGAAACGAAAGCTAAAATCAAGTTAA
>NZ_DBMEXE010000080.1:0-6507 GCF_056804935.1 Holdemanella sp.
TATCGCATTATTTACTTATCCAACAAATGGTTATTTTGACAACACATTAAATGCATTGTTGAAAGAAACTGGTGGAGAAGAATTATTAACGAATGTATTAAATTATGACAAGGATGCTTGGAATACAGATGGTGCTAAACAAACTATCGATATTTTATCTAAATTAGTAAGTCCTGATTATTTATATTCTGATACAGTCTCAAATGCGAATGCGAAAGATGGTTTCACAATGAACCAACAGGCTGTCATTGATGGAAAAGCATTATTCATGCCTAATGGTGACTGGGTAGTGAATGAAATGGCAGATACAACTCCTGAAGATTATCACTGGGGATTACTTCCATTGCCTGCATTAGAAAAAGATGGTGAACGTTTCGTTGGTTCTATGACTGAACAAGTATGGATTCCTGCTCAAGCTAAAAACGTAGATGATGCGAAAGCATTCTTGAAGTTTATCTATTCTGATGAAGGTGTTAAGATCATGGCTGAAGGTGGAAACATTGTTCCAACTACACATATGTCAGACACTATTGCGGCTATGGAAGATGGATATACAAAAGAATTCTTCTCTGTATATGACACTGCTTCTGCTGCATTAGGTGCATTTGCTCCTTACAACACAGATAACTTACCAGACTTTGACCGTGCTGCAACAGTATTTGGTTCAATTGATTCTTTAGCTACTGGTGAATTAACTGCAAAAGATTACCAAAGCAAATTAGCAGATGCTTGGGTTAAATTATCTAAAAACAAAGCTGTAACTGAATAATTAAACTTAAAGCGATGAGCAAATTGTTGCTCGTCGCTTTTTAAGAGATGGGAGGTAACTCATGAATAAAAAGAAAGCACAAAATCGTTTCGTATTTGCGTGTCTTGCACCAGCCGTTATTCTAGTCTTCATTTTTATGGTGATTCCAACGATTGATGTATTTAAGACAGCATTCTTTAAAAAGAGCAATTTCGTAAGTGACGCCACTTTTGCCGGGTTCTTCAACTTTAAGGTTCTTTTTAACGACATGCGTTTTATTGAGGCTATGCAAAATACAATCTTGTATGTTGTATTGATCACGATCATCACTTTGGTGTTGGCCGTATTGTTTGCGACATTATTAACTCGTGAAGAGTTTGTTGGAAAAAACTTCTTCCGTGTTATTTTCTACATTCCAAATATTTTGAGTATTGTTGTTATTGCGGGTATTTTCTCAGCTATTTATCAACCTACGAATGGTATTTTAAATACATTCTTCGGTATGATTGGACTTTCGTCTTTACAACAACAATGGATGGGAAATCCGGCTGTTATTAACTATTCTATTATTGGTGCCCTTGTATGGCAGGCCATTGGTTATTATATGGTTATGTATATGTCGAGTATGTCGAGTATTCCAGAAAACCTATATGAGGCTGCAAGTCTTGAGGGGGCTAGTAAAGTCAGACAGTTCTTTATGATTACTTTACCTTTGATTTGGGATAACATACGTACAACTTTAACTTTCTTCGTAATTTCTACAATCAACTTATCATTTATGTTCGTTCAATTGACAAGTGAGGGAAATCTAGGAAGTGAAGTGGCATTGAACTATATGTACAACAATGCGTTCGCTGGTAAATACGGATTTGGTATGGCCGTTGGAGTATGTATCTTCGTATTCTCATTTGCCTTATCCGCCATCATAAATAAGGTCACTGAACGTGATATATTACAGTATTAGGAGGATGAGATATGAAGAAACGTAATTTTCCTTTATACAAGATCTTTGTTTATGTGGCACTGATCACATTAGCTATTTCGATTATTGTACCCATCGTTTGGGTATTCCTTGCATCTTTAAAATCGCAATTGGAATTGGTGAGTGGAAATCCATTTGATCTTCCAAAACAAATATTGTGGTCAAACTTTGCGGATGCCTTTGTGAAGGCAAGAATGGGTGATTATTTATTAAATACAATCATTGTAACAGCACTATCATTAGTCATTTTATTGGTGGTGGCTCTTCCTGCATCGTATGTTTTAGCACGATTTGATTTTGTGGGAAAGAAATTCTTTAATGGACTTTTCATGGCTGGACTTTTCGTAAATGTGAACTATATTGTTTTGCCGATTTTCTTAATGTTATTTAATGCGGATATTAAGCTTGGATTTGACTTTTTCTTAAATAGTAAGTTCTGGCTTTCTGTCGTGTATGCGGCAACGGCCTTACCTTTCACAATCTATTTGTTGACGGGTTATTTCAAAACGTTGCCTAAGGCATATGAAGAGGCGGCTCGCATTGATGGTTGTGGCTACTTTAAGACTATGACAAAGATTATGATTCCCATGGCAAGACCAAGTATTATTACGGTTATCCTATTTCAATTCTTGGCTTTCTGGAATGAATATATTATCGCATTTACTTTTATGGATAAAGAAAATGCGACGTTGGCCGTTGGTGTTAAATACTTAATGGCCGATGCGAAGTCACAGGCAAACTTTGGTGTCATGTATGCTGGGTTGGTAATTGTTATGATTCCAACGTTAGTTCTTTATATTTGTGTTCAAAAGAAGATTACACAGGGCATGAGTATTGGTGGAATGAAAGAGTAAGGTGTCTACTATGAGAGATGAAAATAAAGTAATGAACATAATTATGATCGTATTATTCTTTGTGTTCTTAGGTATGATCATTTGGGCACAGAAGACGGTAAGTGTTCGTAATTTAATGATTGAAATCGTTGGATTGACAGGCTTACTAACATTATTGTTTCTATACAATCGAAAACATAAATAGGAGGAAGAAGTATGGCAGAATTATCATTGCAGCATGTTGATAAAATATATGACAACAATGTTCAGGCTGTATTTGACTTTAATTTAGAAGTTAAAGATAAAGAGTTTATTGTGTTTGTAGGACCAAGTGGATGTGGTAAATCTACAACACTTCGTATGATTGCTGGTTTGGAAGAGATTAGTGCCGGTGATTTCTACATTGATGGAAAAAGAATGAATGATGTGGAACCAAAAGATCGTGATATTGCGATGGTATTCCAGTCTTATGCGTTATACCCTCATATGAGTGTATATGAGAATATGGCATTTGGCTTGAAATTACGTAAGTATAGTAAGGAAGAGATTGATAAGCGTGTGCATGAAGCAGCTCGTATTTTAGAGATTGAGCCTTATTTGGATCGTAAGCCAAAGGCTTTATCAGGTGGTCAAAGACAGCGTGTTGCCTTGGGTCGTGCTATCGTTCGTAATGCGAAGGTATTCTTAATGGATGAGCCACTATCAAACTTGGATGCGAAATTGCGTGTACAAATGCGTTCGGAAATCATTCAACTTCATGAACGTATTGGAGCTACTACCATTTATGTAACGCACGATCAAACGGAAGCCATGACTATGGCTGATCGTATTGTTGTTATGAAGGGTGGATATATCCAGCAGATTGGTACGCCAAAAGAAATTTACAATAATCCGGCAAACTTATTCGTAGCTGGATTCTTGGGTGCTCCTGCAACGAACTTTGTGAAGGGTACGTATACAAATGGTTTCTTCCAAGTGGGAGATATGAAGATTGAAATTCCTTTGATGTATAGAGAAAAACTTTCTAGCTACCAAGGAAAAGAAATTATCATGGGTATTCGTCCAGAAGATTTACATGGTGAGGGAATTGTAGCTGATACATATCCGAGTGCTAACTTTGATTTTGAAATTGAAGTGGCTGAACTATTGGGCCATGAATATATTTTGCATGGTGCTTTAAATGGACAAAAAATGTGTGCCAAAGTAAATTCTCGTTTGGAACCAGAAGCACATTCAACAATTAAATTAACAATGGACTTATCAAAAATACATTTCTTTGATATAGAAACTGAAAATAGAATTGACTAGTTTAGGAGAAAATAAAATGATTGAAACAGGCAGAGTAACTGTACCGACAGATGTTGATGTAATTGATGCAACAATTGAGATTATTAATCGATGGAAAGCCGATGCCATCCGTGACTGTGACGGAACGGATATGCCAGAAGAATTGCGTAAGATGGATATTAAGCAATATGCGACTTACTATACGACAAGAAAAGATAATGCGTGGGCAAAGGCGAATCCAGATGAAATCCAACAGATGTATTTGATGAGTGATTTTGTGACGGCAAAGTCAACCGAGTTAAAGATTCAAATCATGCAGCATTTCTATAAGGATCAATTGAAGCCAAACACAAAAGACAATCACAGATGGTGGGAAGTTATTGATCGTACAACGGATGATGTCATCACAAATTGGGATTATGATGAAGAAACGGGTGAAGTGATTATTCATGATACAATTCCGTATCATGCGTATACCGTAAGCTTCTTGGCATTTGTGATTTGGGATCCTGTGCATATGTATAATGCTCTAACGAATGATTGGAAGGGTGAAGAACATCAAATGACTTTTGATGTTCGACAACCTAAAACACAAAAGTATGTATTGGATAAATTTAGAAAATTCTGTGAAGAAAGAGATGATGTAGACGTTGTTCGTTTTACAACTTTCTTCCACCAATTCACGCTTCAATTTGATGAATTTGCACGTGAAAAATTTGTAGACTGGTTTGGATATAGTGCTTCTGTATCTCCATATATTTTGGAACAGTTTGAAAAAGAAGTGGGCTATCCATTTAGAGCTGAATATATTATCAACAAAGGATTTAATAACTCAACTTTCTGTGTTCCAACTAAGGAATATCGTGATTTCATGGATTTCCAACAGCGTGAAGTAAGTAAATTAGCGAAGAAATTTGTAGATATTTGTCATGAATATGGAAAAGAAGCCATGATGTTTTTAGGGGATCACTGGATTGGTACAGAACCATTTGGAAAATATTTTGAATCCATTGGATTGGATGCGGTTGTAGGATCGGTTGGTTCTGGTACAACACTTCGTTTAATTTCCGATATTAAGGGTGTTAAGTATACAGAAGGAAGATTCTTACCATACTTCTTCCCAGATGTTTTCCATGAAAATGGAGATCCATTAAAAGAAGCTAAGGTTAACTGGGTAACAGCTCGTAGAGCTATTTTACGTAGTCCAGTCGATCGTATTGGTTATGGTGGATATTTAAAATTGGCATTGGATTTCCCTGAATTCATTGATTATATTGAAAAGGTATGTGACGAATTCCGTACGCTATATTCTCATGTGAATCAACAAGTTCCACTAAACTTATTAAAAGTGGGTGTAATTAATAGTTGGGGAGAACTTCGTCGTTGGGGAACACACTTAGTTCACCATGCCATTTGGTACAAACAAATCTATTCATATACAGGTGTAATGGAGGCGTTGAGTGGTTTCCCATTTGATGTTCATTTCATTAGTTTTGATGATATTCGTAAAGATCCAACCATCTTAGATGATATGGACGTTGTGATGAACATTGGTTCTGCATACACAAGCTTTAGTGGTGGAGCCGAATTTGATGAACCAGTGATTACAGCTCTTCGTCGTTATGTAGACCAGGGCGGTGGATTTATCGGTGTTGGTGAGCCAACAGCTATCAACCGCAACGGTAAATTCTTCACTTTATACGATGTATTGGGTGTGGATAAAGAATTAGGTTTCACAATGCATACAGACAAATACAATTGGCAAGTACATCCAAATCACTTTATTACAGAACAATTAGAACATGAAGATTGGGGAGAATGTGTAAATGATGTATATGCTCTTCCTGAAACAGAAATCTTGGCTGAAAAAGATCTACATGTTAATTTAGCTGTAAATGAGTATGGAAAAGGTCGCGGTGTGTACATGAATGGTCTTCCATTTAGTTTTGAGAACGTAAGACTATTGTATCGTGCAATCTTCTTTGCAGCACACAAAGAAGAAGAAATGAAACGCTGGTATTCCGACAACTACAATGTGGATATCAACGTATATCCTTCTACAAACAGTTTCTGTGTTGTCAATAATACATATGAACCACAGACAACTACCGTGTATAAGGGTGATGGAACAAGTTTCGAAGTTGAATTGGATGCTTGTGAAATCAAATGGTTTGAAATTTAAGAATCAGTCAATCAAAATCAGAACGAGCCAGCTGGTTTTGAATAGCTTTGGAGCAGAATATATCTGCTCCATTTTCTTATTTATGACTTGCATCATATAATTTTTGAATGTCACTTGGAAGCTTGTCTGGAAGCATAGCTTGAATGTATTCTTCTGTACCATCCTCCATAGCTTTTGAGTAGTACCAACATTTAAATTCTAATAAAGATAGTGTTTCTTGAAGACTTTTGATTTCAGCTTCTACAGCCTCTTTTCGAGCTTCAAACAACTCTTTTCTCTTTTCAAAACTTGCACTTCCTTCAGAAACCCAACTAAAGAATTGATTGATTTCTTTAATTCCAAGACCAGATTTCTTTAAACACTCAATGAGGTGTAAAGCTTCAATTTCATGATTGCTGAAATAGCGAATATTGCCTTTGCGAACTAAATGAGGGAAAAATCCTTCTTTATCATAATATCGAAGGGTAGAGATGGG
>NZ_DBMEXE010000081.1:0-6482 GCF_056804935.1 Holdemanella sp.
TCAATTAAATCTCCTAAAAGAATCAAACAATCTTCATTGGGCTTATAAGAAATTTGATCTAATAATTTTAAATATAAATCTAAATTTCCATGGATATCACCGATGACAATCTTACGTTTAGCTTTTGTTTCAAGCTTTTGAATCACTACACTTCGATTCATTGTACCAAGAAAGGAAGGAATGTATCACATTCTTTTTCCCAGTCTTCCTCACAATGTCTTCCTTCAGGAATTACATTGTACAAGACGTTGACTCCTTTTTTAGATAGGGCATTGCCAATTTCTGTACAAGCCTTTGTTTGCCAAACAAAATCATGCATCAAGCTTGTTTCATTTGAACCCCAAGATAGATAGATAGAAGTGTTCTTTTGAATATGACTTTGATGGATATCTTTCAGAATCGCATCCATACTTTCTAATACATATGGAGAAATCACAATGGCCTTTGAATATACATTGGAATAGGCATAGGCTGCATATAAAGCCATTAAACCACCACAGCTGCTTCCACCAATAAATGTATTCTTTCTTGTTTTTTTGGTTCTATAGTGATCATCTATATAAGGTTTTAATTCATGTACGAAAAAATCCATCGTTTCTTCTCCTTGACCTTCAAAAGAGCCATATTCCGGATCATAGAAAGAGTAGGGAGCGTATTCCTTTAAGCGATTATTTCCAACATGGCTACATTCTTGTCCAACAACAATCATATCGATACCTAGCTTTTCTATATGTTGTTGAATATGAATAGCCTTGCCATAAGTGGCATATGCATCTAAAAAGATATTGTGTCCATCAAAGGCATATAAAACAGGATATTGTTTATTACTTGTATCATAGTCATCGGGTAAATAAATAAAGATTTTTCTTGTTTCATTAAGCTTTGTCATGAAAAGTTCTTTTTCAACGATCATAATCGATCCTTCCTTCTTAATGCACTCTTAAAGAATTCATCTCGCCTTGCAGGACTTGTAAATTTGGCAACAATTGCGACATCGCCCATCGCAGCCGCAAAAGCTTCAGGAAGATATAAGACTTCAATCACATCTTCTTTAAACATCTCTTCCACTTCTTTTACTGTAAAACGATATTTGATGGAGTTTCTTCTTCCTACAAAACCAGCCGAATATCTTCTAAGCTTTGAATAAGAAGCACTTTGTTTCAAGATGACTTCGGCCCATAAACGATACACATCCAATTCTCCGGCATAATTCATTAAATCCGGACAGAATCCTCCTGGTGGTCTGAAATTCACTTCTAAGCCAAAGGCGCGTCCCTTTTCGCCTAAACCTTGCACATCATGATTCAATCGAAAGAATTCGCAATGGAAGAAGCGATTCTTGATTTTAAACGCATGGATCGTTCTTTGTACAATGTCACGACATTCATCACTGATCTCAAAAGTTGTATAACAACCAATACTTTGTTGGTAAAGCACAGAATCCATGCAATTACCGACATATTCTAAGCTATTCAAATAGCGAATGTCCCCGTTTTCATCACAAATACCATCTAAGGTAAAGATATCTCCATCGACATATTGTTCTAGAATCATCACATGATCCTTTGTCTGCATATATACCGATTCTAATTGTTCAGCATTCATGATCTTGTAAGTCATGCTTGCACCTACACCATGATCGGGTTTCATGACTAATGGATAGCCTACTTGTTTGGCAAAATCTAAGCCATCTTTAAGTGTATGTAGTACTCTATAATCTGCCACAGGAACGTTAGCTTCTTTATAATATTTTTTCATTTGTGACTTGGATTGAAGTTCTTCAATTCTTTCTAGAGAAAAACCTGTTTTCACATTGAAATCATCACGAAGACGTGCATCTAAATCCAACCAAGCCTCATTATTGGATTCGATCCAGTCAATCTTTCCATACTTAAATGTAAAATAACCACAAGCTTTGACCATTTCATCATAATCATGGAAACTTTTTACGACATAGATCTCGTCACAATATTCTTTTAATTCTTGTTTCAATTGATTGTAGGGTGTATCGACAATGGCTAAAACTTTAGCTCCATTTTCTTTTAAACCCCTACAAAACATCCAGTAGCTTTCTGGATAGTTTGGTGAAATCACCACAAAATTCATAATCTTAATTCCTTTCTGCCATCATTTGACTGATCGCAATCACAGTCTTACCATCATCAATCTTTCTGTTTCTTGTATACTCAAAGGCAGTTTCTAAATCCAGCCACAAAGTATCAATTTCTTCATCTTCATCTAAGCTAAGTTTTATATCCGCTTTTCTTGGGTTGATCGCTTTATAAATCCAGATTCTTTCATCGCAAAAGCCTGGAGTGGATACAAAACTTAATAATAGTTCTAGCTTATCACAAGCCATACCCGTTTCTTCATTTAATTCACGAAGACCACATTCCATTGGATTTTCACCATATTCGAGTTTACCTGCCGGAATTTCTAATGTTTCTTTACCAATAGCCGGACGCTCTTGCCTTACAAGCAAAATTTTACCATCAACGATACAAATCACACCTACACCACCTGGATGGCGGATGATGTCTCTTTTATAGGTTTTATTCTTGATTTCAACATCTTTTTGGACTAAATCAAAAATAATTCCTTTATATATTAATTTTTCTTCCATAAATTACCTCTTTTTTCTTTCAATTATAGCACAAAAAAACACTCCGAAGAGTGTTAGTTGATTTGATCTAAAAAGCTTTCTGTGATCGCATTCGCAATCTTTTGTTGGAAAGTTTCATCCGTTAATTTTGTGTAGTCTTCACTATTGCTTAAATATCCAAGTTCTAATAGAATCGAAGGAATTTGACTATCATATAAGATAGGGAAGTTTTCATAATGATCCGAATCAATACCTTCAAATTGCGATAGGTTGATGGAATTCATGGTTTGGGCAAGCTTTTTGGCAAGCTGAATCATATTATCGTTAGGCTGCGTAAAAATGGAGTAGCCTTTGGATAGAGAATCCGAACTTGAATTCATTTGAATAGAAATTAAATACTTTGCCTTTTGCGAGTTGATTGAAGTAATACGATCTTCTGTTGAAAGAGAAGAGTCATCACTTCTTGTATACACGACGTTATATCCTACCGAAGCTAGACTGTCTCCAATCTTCTTGGCAATAATCAAGTTTAGATCTTTTTCACTCGTATGTCCATCACTTGTATATCCTGCATCACTACCTCCATGACTTGCATCAATACAGATGACAGCTTTCGATTTACAGCGCGAATTGTCAACTGTATCATTGGTAATAATTGTCGAATTGGTTTGTTCAGGAACATCGATTTTTGATTTTTCTTTAATTTGTTTATTTAAATTTGGCTGAATGACCATCGCTAAAAACAACGCAAAAATTAAAAAGAGAATGGCTCTACGCATGACATACCTCCTGTCTAATTATTCTAACATTACTCGTTAGAGATGAAAAGCTTTTTAAAATTTGTTATAATGGCTAATATGGGTGATAGTATGGATTTTTTAATAACGTTAGATCAGTTCGAAGGTCCTTTGGATCTGATGCTGCATTTGATCAAAGAAAATAAATTGGATCTGTTTGACTTAGATATGAATGTTTTGGCAACACAATATATTGATTATATTCATGCCATGCAAAACATGCATCTAGAAGTAGCTAGCGAATATTTGTCAGAGTTGGCAAGTCTTATCGCATATAAGTCAAAGAAGCTTCTGCCAAGAGAAACAGTTGAGGTAGAAGAAGAATATGAAGAAGATCAGCGTGATCAACTGGTCGCAAGATTATTAGAGTATCAAAGATATAAAGAAGTAAGTCTAGCCTTAAAGGAAGATTACGAACAAAGACAACTGCATTTTTCGCGTCCCGTTTCTAGTTTAGTGGAAGAATGGAAAGTACCTGTTGAAAGTGATACTTTAGAAGCACAATCACCTTATGATTTAATGAAGGCAATGCGCCATTGTATTGTGCGTATGGAGCTTTTACAACCGTATGAAACAAAGATCACAATCAAAGAATTATCAATCGAAGAAAGAGCAGTACAAATCAAAGAGAGAATGAAACATCTTGAGGGGTCTATTTCATTTCAAAATCTATGTGCAGATTGTACAAGCTTACATATGGTGATTGTGACTTTTTTATCGATATTAGATTTAATACATGAAAAATGGATGACGTATTCCATTGATGAGACGCAAATGATTTGGGTCGCAAGAGAGGATTTGTAGAATGGATAATGCGAAAGCGATATTAGAAGGTCTTTTATTCTTAAGTGGAGAAGAAGGCTTGACTATGGATCAGATGATGCATGGTCTACAAAATTTAGAAATGGATGATATACGTGTCTTATTGGATGCGTTAAAAAAAGAATATTCGAGTTCTTCAAAAGGAATTGAACTTGTAGAATATGCGAATCGTTTTAAGTTTGTCACAAAAGAATTTGTATATCCTTATGGCAAACAATTATTTGAAGAATATAAACAACCCACCCTTTCACAGGCTGCCATGGAAACTTTAGCTATTATTGCTTATAAACAACCGATTACGCGTGTTGAAATTGAAGAGATTCGTGGTGTAAATTGTGAAATGATGTTAAAGAAATTAGTGGCTCGTGGCTTGATTGAAGCAAAAGATCGTTTAGATGCGATTGGAAAGCCCTTATTATATCGTGTAACCGATGAATTCTTGGATGCTTTTCAATTGGAAGATCTAAAAGAATTGCCGGAACTACCTCAAACTAAAAACAATAGTGAAGAATTATTTGAAGGAGAATAGACAATGGAAAGACTACAAAAAGTAATTGCCCAAGCAGGTATTTGTTCAAGAAGAAAAGCCGAAGAATTGATTTTAGATGGTAAAGTCAAAGTCAATGGAAAAGTATGTGACGTTTTAGGTACAAAAGTATCGAACCAGGATAGTATTGAAGTCAATGGAAATATGATTTCGAAAGAAGAAAAAGTATACTACATCATGAATAAACCAAAAGGTTGTCTATGCACAAGCAGTGATGACAAGGGCAGAAAAACCGTATTGGATTACATGCCACAAAACCAAAGAATTTTCTCTGTAGGACGTTTGGATTATGATACGAGTGGTGTTTTACTACTTACAAATGATGGCCAATTCTGTAACCATATGATTCATCCTCGTTATCACTTAGAAAAGACATATGTTGTCAATCTTCAAGGTATCTTAAGTGATGATGACATCAAACAATTACGAAGAGGATTAAAAACTAAGACAGAAAAGTATCAACCGGCAAAAGTATTTGTGCTTCAAAAAGATTTAACGCGTAATCGTACCCAATTCGAATTAACGATTTCAGAAGGAAAAAATCATCAGGTTAAAAATATGATGTTGGCATTAGGCCATGAAGTGCGTCGTTTGCACAGAGTGAAGTTTGCGTTCTTAGACGTAAAGGATTTAAGAGCCGGAGAATATCGTCGTCTAAAACCATATGAAATCAAACAATTGAATCGCTTAAGTATGGAAGGCGAACAAAAATAATGAAACAAGTTTATTTAGATCAAAATGTTTCGGTACAGGATGTAATTTGTTTAGATGTTAAACAAGCGCACCACATCTTTGATGTACTTCGTACGACATCAAAAGAAAAGATTCGTATTGTTACTAAAAATTCAGGGGTATTCTTTGGGCATGTTGAAAATAAGCCTAATTTAGTGATTGATTCCATGGTGGATGTCTTTGAAGAAAATCAATCGATCACCTTATGTTGTGCTTTGATCAAACAAGATAAGTTCGAATGGATGCTTCAAAAAGCTTGTGAACTTGGAGTTCATAAAATCGTTCCTTTTGTATCGAAGAATACAGTGGTAAAACTGGATGAAAAAAAAGCTGAAAAGAAACTCATTCGTTGGAATGAAATCTTACTTGCGGCTACCAAACAGTGCAACCGCAATACGTTAGTGGAATTAGAGCCTGTGATTGCGTTAAAGGATCTATCAAATTATAAGAGTGAATGTAATTTAGTGGCCTATGAAAAGGAAAATGATCCTTCAAAACATATGGCCCATTATTTAAAAGACAATCCACAATCCATTACTGTATGTATTGGGCCTGAGGGTGGATTTGAAGAGAGTGAAATTCAAGTATTAAATGAATTTGGTTTTGACAATTGTTCTCTAGGTAAAAACATCTTACGTGCAGAAACGGCTGCTTGTTATGTGTTGACAGCTATTGAATACCAAAATCATGTGGAAGGATAAGGGATAAATGAAATTTTCAATTATTACACTAGGCTGTAAAGTAAATGCGTATGAATCACAATACTATGCAGGTCAATTAGAAGAATTAGGATATGAACAAGTATCACCGGATCAAGCGTGTGATATTTGTATCATCAATACGTGTACTGTCACAAACACAGCCGCCAGCAAATCACGTCAAAAGATTCATTATGCCAAACGAATGAATCCAAATGCCTTATGTGTTGTTGTGGGATGTTTTGTGCAGTTCGCAAGTGAAGATGAAAGAAAGGCTTTGGATG
>NZ_DBMEXE010000082.1:0-6443 GCF_056804935.1 Holdemanella sp.
ACCCAATGGGTGATAAGAAAAATTCGTAGATTTCCTTTAAATTAGGAACATTCTACGAATTTTTATATTTTCATGAATAATTCAGGTTTATGTTTTTTTACCATTTTAGACACATGAAAGCTAACCAAATACTCTAATTTCAAAGAGCTTTACTGCAAAACTTTCGCTAGACACTGTTCAAAAATCAAGATGAAAGCGTTATAGAAAAAATACCATAATAAAAGATATTTGAAAATCGATGCAGCTATTTTATACAAAAAAAGATCTCAGCTTATAACTATTGCTGAAATCTTTTTTGATTGTTAAAAAATTTAGAGGTCCATTCACTAAATAAATAATAAATGTTGTTATTGTTTCTCCAATAATATATTTAATTCATCATTCAAATTTTGCATTGCCAACTCAATATCCTCATTTGTATCAATGACTCTTCGAATTTCACTATCTGCCATCGAATACAATTGATCATAGCCATCCAGCTTTTTTATCGTGATTGCTTGTTCCATCATATCATCAAAAAAATCTAAATTATAATTTGAATCCAATGGCGCATCCTCTTGAATATACTTAGTCACATTTTTGGATGTCGACACATTCTTCAACACGGAGACACCCTGCGAATATTTAAACAAACTCTCTTGCGTTGTCTCATCATAACAAAGTAACTTCAAAAATTCCCAAGCCATTTTTTTCTTAGAAGACATTTTACTGATTCCACAAAGTAAACTATCCATTTGCGATACATTATTGCCACTAGGTCCTGCAGGCATTGGAAGACAATCCCATTCAAAACTTGAATATTTTTTAACGCTCCAAGGATACGGTTTATATGTTCTATACTCACTAAACATCATTGGACAAAAGGCAATCTTGCCTTTATCAAACAATTCACTTGTCACATTCTGATTTCGATTTAAACGATTTAATTGACGCACAAATTCAATAGCTGAATACACATCCTGTTTCTGTAAAGTACACTTCATACTTTCTTCATCATACAACGCCTGTCCATTCGAACTTAGGGCATTTCGCCAAGTATAGCCATACTCTCCAAATTGATCGATTTCTCCATCACCATCCGTATCCACAGTCAATTTTTCACAAATTGAATAAAAATCATCCCACGTCCAATCCACATTTGGAATCGCAATCCCATTTTCTTCTAATAACGTTTTATTCACAAACATCAAAGTTGGTGAACTTTCATATGGAAGTGCATATTGATGATCATATATATTTCCTGCATTTAATGTTGTTGAAAAATAGCGATTTTTATTAAAGTCTGCATCCGTCTGCATAAACGTATCTAATGGTTCTAACATTCCCACCTTAGCATATGTAGAAAGGTCATCACTCAACACCATAAACACATCGGGCAATTTACCATTTAAAGCTTCCTTTGAAACCCAATCTGAATAATCCTCTTTTAAGATTCCACTCACATATTCCACTTGCACATTGGGATGTGTTTTCTCAAATCGTTCAATCACATCATCAATAATTTTGCCACTGTATGGACTTGGCACATTCCAGTTACTACCCGCAAATACACCTATCGTTAAAACAATGGGTTTTTGTGTATAATAAAATGTAGCTGCCAAACAACACACCAATATGGCTATCAAAAAAGTTCTTAATCTTTTTCTCACCATTATTTATTTCCCCTAGACAAATACCAAATAGCCAATTGTGTGCGATCTCTTAAATCCAATTTATCCAAAATCACACTTAAATAGTTGCGAATCGTACCCTCACTAAATCCAAGTTTTTGAGCAATTTCTTTATTCGAATAGCCATGTCCAATTTGTGCAATAATTTGTCGTTCTGTATCACTCAAGTCAAAATCTTCTTCATGCTCAAGACTAAATTCCGAATTCGAGTTTGCCATTTGCGAAAAGAACTGAGCAACTTTTCCTGCCACATTCGGATTAAAACAAGCTCCCCCAGATAATACACTATGAATAGCTGAACTCAATTCTTCTAAGGAACAACCCTTTAAAAGATAACCACTTGCACCATATTTTAAAGCATCATAAATATATTCGTCATCATCAAATGTTGTTAATATGATGACTTTTATATTTGGATATTCTTTCTTCACAATTCGCGTACAATCCACGCCACTCATATTTGGCATACGCACATCCATCAAGATAATATCTACACTTTCTGTTTTTAAAGAATCTAATACTTCTTGCCCACTACCAACCACTTTTACAACTTCAAAACTTGGATCCGAATCTAAAATAATCTTTAAGCTTTCTCGAATGAGCTGCTGATCATCCGCAATCATAATTTTAACCATTATTCTCTCCTCTTCTCATTGGTATTTCTACAATTAACTCAAATCCATTATCGCCATAATAACGAATTCGTCCCTGTAATAAATTAATACGTTCCGTCAAATGATGAATACCAAAGCCCGGATTTACATCCTTACATCCTTGACCATTATCTTCAATAATTATAATCAAATTATTATCGGCTTGCGCAATCGAAACATAAATTTTTGTTGCATGACCATGCCTTACAGAATTGGTCATCCCTTCTTGCACTACACGATACACAATTTCTTCTTCATCTGCATTTAAATTCACCAAAGGCAAATGACACAAATAAAGAATCGTTACATCCGTCAATTTTTGAAAATCCATGATCATCATATCTAAAGCTTCTTTTAATGAATAGCGTTCTAACGCATCTGGCTTCAATTTATCCACTGAACGTCTGACATCTGTTAAGCCTCGTTTTGCGCTCTCTTGCAAAATACCCAATTGTGCTTTTGTGACATTGACATCCCTATCAATCATCACTTGACAAGCCTCAAGACCAACACTTAATCCCGTTAAAGTATGCCCTAATGTATCATGAATTTCACGGGCAAGACGGTTTCTTTCTTTGGTTTCACCCATTTTTTCACGCAAATTCGCATAACCCTTTAGTTGAATATTCAAGCGTTTCAATTCAGCATTTAATGAAGCGAACTTTTGTGTTTCATTCATCTGCTTTTGTAGATACAGGAATATATAAGCAATAAATAATACAATATTTAAATTGGTTAAAGTAACCTCAATACCCATCAATAAGCCTTGTGTTCTTGAATTATATACAGACAAATACTCCTGGAATGAAATCATAGGAATATAATTGGATAAATATCCATAATTTGAAAACATATATGCCAAAAAGACAAGTATGATGCAAATTGAACGATCAAAAGGTTTATCTACATACATCAAACAATCGGCAATGACGATAAATAAGATACATGTTGCACTAAAGGAGATATTCTTCATCAAAATCAAACTGAATCCTAACTCAATAAAGATAGGAATCATTTGGTGATGATAAAAAAATTTGAGTTTTGGACGAATGGACACAAAACAAAATAACGCAATAAACATAAATATAGAGATATAAAAAGAACGCATTGGAACGTTGGAAAGCGTAGATATATTTTTTATAAAATCGGATGCATAGCCACTTTTGGTCACATGTACCAACGTATAATACATCACAATTGCGGTGTACCACACAGTAAAAAAACTAAAAACCCACATACAGACATAGACAAGCCATACATTATATTTTTTAATATTTTGTATCATTGCCAGCCCTCCGTAGAATAATCTTGAACATTCTCTTTTGTGATGATTTGCACAGGACTCATTTCATTTTTATTCTTAATTGTTTCTTGCGAAAACAATTTATAAATTGCCTCCCCAGCCTTTTTTCCAAACGTCTTTGGCGATTGTGCCACAGTTGCAGCCATTTTACCTTCTGCAACCATTTCTTTTGCCTCCGGCGTTCCATCAATGCCATAAACATATTTATCTTTCAACATATTATTTGATGAAAGTGCAGCCATTGCCCCCATTGCGCTTGGATCATTCAAACACATTACAACATCAAATTCGATTCCTTCCTCAATAAAAGATTCCATTTTGGGCATGGCCACCTCTAATTGTCCATCACACTCCATACGCTTGACCACTTTATAGTTCTCATTGGATTGAATGGTATCCTCAAATCCTTTAATACGTAAGTAGCCTGAACGAGTCGTGGAGTGTTGTAAAAGAACAATATTAGCATGATCAAGCTTGCGCATCATATCCTTTGCACATTGAACACCCGCATCATAGTTATCACTGACAATACTATAAGTAACGTTCTTATTATGTTTTACTTCCGTATCCACTACAATCACAGGAATATGATTTCTGTATGCTTCTTTTAATGAATCTTCTAACCCCTCATAATCAACAGGCGCAATTACTATGGCATCGACTTGTTGTTCAATCAAATAGTGAATTTGTTCCTTTTGTTTCTTTAAACTCATAGCTGAATCCAAAGTGATGAGCTGATCTCCATGTTCTTTTAAGATTCTAGAAATTTCCTCATTGATTACGGAATAAAACGTATTGTTGTAGGTCATATAAGTAGCTCCTATCTTACGTGGCTCCGTCGAATTATATATCATATTTGATTGCGTAGTCGTATTAATCAAGTAATTACTGCCAATCGCAAAGGCTAGACAAATCGTTAAACAGAAGATAATATACGCAAATGATTTTGGCTTCTCCATTCAAATCTCCTTCCTTACAGAAAATGTCGCATTACTGCGACACTTTTTTATAACACTTTTTGTAGAACATATACAAGGATTGCGATAACAATAGGTACAATAAAAATCATTGAATATCCACGTACAAATTTTGTTTCTAAAGCTTTAAATCCTAAATCATCATAATAGAATCTTTCATCATTTGTTTTACCAACAACACCTTCTTCTATTAGATTCGAAATTGTATAACTAATTGTTGAAGTAGCATAAGGCAAATTTTTAAACGCACTCACATCTACCGCACTTTTTTCATCTACTGCCCCTCTTTTTTTCAAAGTATCCATTACCATTGAAGCAGCTGTTGCCTTTGCTCCTTTTTTTCTTTTTCTAGACATTTTCTTTCCTACTTTCTATATCTATAGCTTGAGCTACACTCTTTACACACATGCCATATACCTTCAAACTCTCAGGTGCATGATCCATGACATATGTATTCTTTAAGTTTTTTAATATGCATAAGTCATTTTCTCCATCTCCAATAAAAATCGCATCTTCGACAGGTAAATGACAAAAGGCTTCCCATTTGTTTGTACCTTTTTTTGTGATCTCAATATAATCTTTTGAAGTAGCCATTACTTCATAATTTTTAAACAAGTCTCTAAATTGATTCAATAACAAATCTAAGTCATTTTCAACATACATACTTAACTTGGCTAACCCTAAATCTCGTGAATTTAAATATCCCAATATATCTATATTTGAAAATCGTCCTAAACTCGGTTGTTTCTTTTCAAAACTATGAAGTCTTTCTTTTCCATAAGATGAAACAGGATAATAGCGACTTCCTACTTCGTCTGTATAAAACAAATCCAAATTATATTTTAGGATCTCTTTACACATTTGTATTCCATCATCTAAATCAATTAAAGAAGAATACACATTCTGATCTTTATAATAGGCGTTTGCCCCATTATCTGTAATCATATATTCACATGACAATTGATATTTAGAAGCAAGTTCCATACAAAAAGCATGATCTCTTCCTGTCACAAATCCAAATGAATGTTTTTGTGTCCATTGATGAATTGAATTCACGTCTTCTTCTGTAATAGTTCCATTTGAATTCATTAAAGTTCCATCTAAATCGGATAAAAACAACATTATTTATGACGCTCTTTCTTTGCTTTTTTAAATGCTTTTTGTTTTTCCTGTAGCTTTTCACCAATTTTCTTAGTAACAACAATTTTATCACGATTGCTCATTAACACTGTGCAATTATGTGTAATGACACCATTTTTAAATTCAAAATTTGCAAGCATGCGATAACGATAATATGTATCTTCAAAAAAGAAGCCGTCTTCTGTAAAATAAACACGACGATGTGTATATGAATCAATAGACAATCCTAAGAATACCAATCCAATACATCCATACGCTAAATAGTAATAATAGGTTTGTCCATTGGAAGCTAATTTTGGTGCCATAAACATTAAAACAAATGCCACAACAGCCATCGCAACCATGACCCATACCCAATATCCACCATCTACCATTGTTTCGTAATGTTTATGTGAATTTTTAAAGTTTTCAAATTCTTTTTTGTAGGCAATTCCACCTTTTAAGCTTTGATAAAAAATGAATGCCATATATCCAACTAATACTACACCCACAATAACTTTAAAAAATATATTATTTGAATCCATAAATCATTCTCCTTCTTAACCACAATAAGCATTATATCATCATTTCATGCTATAATAAAAGTATTGTTGGAGGTAGTTTATGGTGCGCCAGTTCGGTGCAGTTGATTTAGTTAGGTGAAACTCCTAACCTGGTAACTCTTGGAGCAAAGAGGCCAGTATCTAGTCCTTGGGCATTG
>NZ_DBMEXE010000083.1:0-6432 GCF_056804935.1 Holdemanella sp.
GAAACAGTCGAAATTTTAATGGGAATTCCTTCGTGATTTATACGGATTCAAATTATGAATATATGATCACAAGTCGTACAGTATGGAATATTTATGCAGAAGATGCGCAAAGCTTAATTGAGAGTGTAAAAAATAAAGACGATATTGGAATTTTGAAAAAACTAGGGTTTGCGTATAAAAAAGAAAAAATTACCAACTATCAAGTGGATGAAAACACAATCATTCCTTCAGGATATGCCGTAGCCTTTGTGGATGTATCTCATATGCAGTCTTCTTTTCAAAGAATGTTGATTATATCTATTCAAATTGGATCGAGTGTATTACTGGTATTCTTTATACTAAGTTGTATTTTAAGTAAATGGGCACTAAAACCAGTCGAACAGGCATGGGATAAACAGAAACAATTTGTGGCCGATGCCAGTCATGAATTAAAAACGCCATTAACGGTTATTTTAGCGGATAGTGATGTATTAATCAATCATTCGACAGAAACTATTTCTTCACAAAAACAATGGATAGAATCGATTCAAAGCGAAGCGAACCGCATGCGAAAACTTGTAGAGGATATGTTGTTTCTTGCCAAGAATGATGCGAATCGAATTGAAATTTCTATGCAGAATTGTTCGCTTAGTGATATATGTTTTCATTGTGTTTTACCGTTTGAATCCATTGCGTTTGAAAAAGGTATTGATTTAATCGATGAAGTGGAAGAAAATATAGAGGTACATGGTAATGAGTCACAGTTAAAACAATTGATATTAATTTTCTTGGACAATGCGATCAAATATACACCTGCGGGTGGAAAGATTTATTTTAAATTATGTAAGGTACAAAATAAAGCCGTCATAACAATTCGTAATACAGATAGCTATATTCCGCCAGAAGATTTAAAACATGTATTTGAGCGCTTCTATCGTGTTGATAAGTCAAGAAAGTATCAAGGGGGAGCGGGTTTAGGTTTATCTATCGCAAGTCAAATTACGCAAAGCCATAAAATTAAATTAAGTGTGACAAGTGATGAGAAACAAGGTACAGAATTTACTTTGAATTTCTAGGAGGATAATTATGTTTCAAAAAAGAGTCGATCAAGTGATTGCGAGAATGAAGGCAGATGGGCTTAAACAAATCTTAGTTAGTGAACCATGCAGCATCTATTATTTAACAGGTGTTGATGTAGGGCCAGGAGAAAGATTGTTTGCGCTATACTTGAATGATGAAGGAAGAAAAGTATTATTTTTAAATACATTATTTACTGTTGAACAAAAGGATTGTGAAGAAATTTGGTATAGCGATACAGATGATTCCACTTCACTTTTAGCCGGTGTTATTGATTCAAGTGAAACGCTAGGTGTTGATAAAGATTGGACAGCACGTTTCTTGATTCCTTTAATGGAAAAGTGCGAAGGACTAAAAGTGGTTCTTGGATCAAAATATGTAGATGATACTCGTGCTATTAAGGATGAAAAAGAAATTGAATGTATGATTGAAAACTCACAGATTAATGATGTTGTGATGGAACGTACAAGAGATTTTATCAAAGAAGGCATGACAGAAAAACAAGTAGAAGCTTTTATTCTTGAACAATATAAATTGCTAGGATGTCAAAATGTTTCATTCTCACCAATCTGTTCGTTTGGAGCTAATGGTGCTGATCCTCATCATATGCCAGATGATTCCGTGTTAAAAGCAGGAGACAGTATTGTGATCGATATTGGTGGAAGAAAAGATCGTTATTGTTCCGATATGACACGTACTTATTTCTGTAAAGAAGCAAGTGACGAATATAAAAAGATTCATGATATTGTACGTGTAGCCAATGAAAAAGCGGAAGAAATCATTCGTCCAGGCATTCGTCTATGCGATATTGATTTAACGGCTCGTAATTATATTTCTAGCTTTGGTTATGGCGAATACTTTACACATCGCCTAGGACATTTCATTGGTCAAACGGATCATGAATTTGGGGATGTAAGTTCAACCAATACAGAAACTGTAAAACCAGGTATGATTTTCTCAATTGAACCAGGTATCTATTTGCCAGGAAAGATGGGTGTTCGTGTCGAAGATTTGGTTTTAGTTACTGAAGATGGTTGTGTTGTATTAAATAAAGTAGATAAAAAATATGCGATGATTGGTTAATCATCGCATTTTACTATTTACCTAAACAAAATTTAGAAAATAATGTATCCAACAAGTCTTCTCTATGAACTTCACCTAAGATTTCTTTTAAATGATCATGAGCAGCCTGAATGTCAATCTCAATTAAATCAGGTTCTACCATCATATCCATGGCTTCTTTCGCCCTTAACATATCTTCTTTGGCTTGATTCAATAAACCAATTTGACGCTCATTTGAAAGTAGTGGATCTTCCTTTAATAAATCTTCATGATACAAGTTTTCCAAGGCATCAATCAAAGGTTGGATCTCTTTATTGGCAGCCGAAATCCAAATGCCATCCTTATCAGCTTCAGTTTTATCTAACTTATTATAGATAATTAAACGCATCTTATCTTTTGTCAGTTCTAACAATTGTTTATCTTCTTCATCCAACTCTTTTGAACCATCGAAGACTAAAAGAACCAACTTGGCATCCTTTAATTTTTCTTGACTTTTTTCAATACCAATCTGTTCAATCTTATCGTTGGATTCACGAATACCAGCTGTATCAATTAAATTCAATTGAACACTGCCAATATGAATTTGACCCTCCACCAAGTCTCTTGTGGTCCCCGCAATATCTGTAACGATGGCTTTATCTTCTTCAAGAAGTGCATTTAATAAGCTGGATTTACCAACATTTGGCTTACCGACAATGATTGTATCAATACCTTTTTTTAACATTTGCCCCGTCTGTACACGAGCAAGAATATGATCGATTTTATCTAACCAATCATTTGTCTTAGGTAATAAGTCATTTGTCGTTAATTGTTCGACATCTTCATATTCAGGATAATCAATATTGACTTCGATCTGCGCAATAATATCCATTAAATCATCAATCAAAGGTTGTAGTAGTTTTTTTACACTTCCTTTAATTCCATGAATAGCCATACTAGCTGCGGTATTATTACTTGCTTCAATCATATCTTGAACGGCTTCAGCTTGCGATAAATCAATTCTTCCATGATAGAAGGCACGCTGCGTAAATTCTCCCGGTTTTGCCAGATCTGCTCCAGCACTTAATACCATCGATAAGATTTTACGAGTAATAAAAGTACCACCATGACAATTGATTTCGACAATGTCTTCGCGTGTATATGTTTTTGGAGCTCTAAAGATAGAAATTAAAACTTCATCAACAGGATTTTTATCGGTATCTATAATAAAACCATAATGAATGGTATGACTTTTCGCATTCATGATATTACGGTCAAATATTTTTTGCGTGATTTCAATAGCCTTGTCACCACTTAAACGAATGATGGAAATGGCACCATCCTGCAAAGAAGTGGAGATGGCTGCAATTGTATTTTCAAACATTGTTAACATCCTTTCTTTCTTAGTGTATTTTATCATAAAAGATGTATAATGTCTTAGACAGAGGTGTAAACATGAAAGAATATACTAAAAATCAAGTACACGAAGTAGCGTGTGCATTTAATGAACATAAAATTATTGCTCTTCCTACAGATACAGTATATGGAGTTGGAGTAAAATATGGGAATTTAGACGATTTAGAACGATTAAAACGCGCAAAACATCGTCCAGAAACGAAACCAATCCCAATGATGGTTTCAAATGTAGAACAAATGAAGCAAGTTGCGTTAGTGGATGAAAGAATTGAAAAGATTGCGGCTAAGTTTTTACCGGGTGCATTGACACTCGTTGTGAATGTAAAGGACAGTGTAGATTCGGCATACACAAATGGCTTAAGTACAATTGCGATTCGTATTCCAGATGAAAAATTTATATTAGATGTGATTGATGAGTTGAATTGTCCAATCTTGGTCACAAGTGCCAATCAGTCTGGAGAAAAAACAGCACTTACAAGTGATGATGTGTATGAACAGCTTCCAAAAATTGATGGTATTGTACTTGGAACGTGTAAAGCGTTACAGGCAAGTACGATTGTTGACTGTACAAAAGAAAAGTTACAAATCTTAAGACCTGGACCTATTTCTTTAGAAGAACTAGAATCCGTATTATAGAAAAAACACCCAGAACCTATGTTGTAGGGCATAGGCCAGGGTGCATACGAACACATCTAGAAGTAGTATGCTTCTAGCAGTTCATCTAGTATGTTACTCTGAATTGGACAAGATTCAATGTTTTGGGTTTAAATTTAAACATATGTTAAAACTTGTCAAAATGAGGGGTGTTGATTATAATACTATGTATGACAGAAGAAGAAATGATTAGACAAATTGCCGAGCCTATACTTAAACAATTGGAAAAAATCGAAAAGGAACTTGGAAATCATCGTATGCCGCAGCTTCCGCAAATTAAATTTGTGAAGGAATCTGAAATGGGAGATGGTCCTTTTATGATAGGTGACATTGAGGTTACAGATGAGCTTTTAGAAAAAGTGGAAGCCTATATCCAAGAAGAGATTGAAATGATGCATAAGCCAACTGTATTACACTAAGAAGTTACAAAAATGTAACTTCTTTTTTAAAAAACACTTGCATTTTATTTTATGTTAGTGTATTATATGTGAGCACGTTGGAAATGCGGGTGTGGCGAAATTGGCAGACGCACCAGACTTAGGATCTGGCGCCTTCGGCGTGGGGGTTCGAGTCCCTTCACCCGCACCACTTGTAAATGTAGACAATTACTTCGGTAGTTGTCTTTTTTTGTTTTATGTTATAATTTTTGTATGGAAATTTGTGTATATTATGAAAAAATAAATGATGAAAGTATTTGTATAAGAAGAGTGTATGCATCCAGTCCGATTGTTGAAATACCTGAAGTGATAGATGGATATATTGTTCGTGAAATTGGTAATTATTGTTTTTCATCAAAAGAAGTCGATTTATCTAAAGCAGTTTTAAGTTGTGAAATTCCATCTCATTATCATGAGTGTAGTGGTAGTGATGTTGTAAGTGTTAAGCTTCCTAGAACTTTAAAAAAACTTGGCGATTATGCATTCTATAATTGTCGAAAGTTAAAAGAAGTATTTGTACCTTCTAGTTTAATGTGTATTGGCAGTGATGTGTTTATGAATTGTTTAAGACTCAATCATATTTATTATGATTGTTCAATTTTTGATATTACTTTCTTGAAACAAATCTTAACGCAAATCACATGGGATGTAGAAGTTCACTTTTTAGATAGTTCTATATTCTATCCAGAATACAACGGGGGTTATGATGAAGTGGGCCCTGCTCATATCTTTGCCCTGAATATTGAAGGGGAAGGTTTTCGTATGCGTCAATGTTTTAAAGAGGGGAAAATCGATTTTGATGGATATGATGCTTGTTTTGAAAAGCTATGTGCTGAAGAAAGTGAATCTTGTATCTTTCATGTAGCGATTCTTCGCTTTATGATGGGATCTGAACAATACGTTCCTTATTTAAGGGCACATGATTTGACTTCTTATTTACATGTATATAAAGATATATGTGCTATGGTAGAGAAATTGTTAAAAAAAGAGTGTCTTGGTCAATCCGATCTAGATCGATTGATTTTTATGGAAAAGGATTTAGAAACTCGTACTCTATTAATGGAATTAAAGAATAAGATGTTTAAATCATCATCGATATATTCTTTTGAGGATTTTTAATGCGACAAAGTGAATGGGAAAAAGAAAAGGCGATTCATATCTTAGAATTAGTTCGATCCGAACTCTATATGGATATGCCACATTTTTTAACTGCTTTAAATACGCTGGTGTTGAAGGAAGACGAGCGTGTAGCTGTATGTGCGACAAATGGCGTGTATTTTTACTATAATCCATTAAAGATTATTGATTTATTTCAGAAGAATGCAGTGTTTTTAAATCGTAGTTTTTTACATAGTGTTCTGCATTGTTTATTTAGCCATATTTGGCTTAAAAAAAATCGTGTTGAATTTATTTGGAATGTAGCTTGCGATATTATCGTGGAGTATACATTGGATTCGATGCATAAAAAGAGTGTTTCACGAATCTTGTCATATGTTCGAAAAGATGTATATCGTGAAATTGAAAGTTTGACGGGTATCAGCTGTATAACTGTATATGAATGGCTTTGTACACGTGGCGATATTCAAGATTTATATTATGAATTTGTGGTAGATGATCATGCTTCATGGCCTAAAGAGCAAGATGACAAAATTCCTCAATCTTCTTCTGTTCAAAAAAAGTGGCAGAGTGTTGCCAAACAAACATTGTTTGATCACAAACAAAAAGGGAAAGATAATGAGAATGGGGATGCCTTTCTTGTGTCGAATTTACAGGCAAAGAAATCGAAATACTCGTTTTCTCAGTTTTTAAAACGATTTAGTATTGTGAA
>NZ_DBMEXE010000084.1:0-6289 GCF_056804935.1 Holdemanella sp.
ACCTAGATGGTTGATCGATGAATTATTTCCAAATGAACCTGAAGAAAACTATATGATGCACTGCCCTGAATGTGATCATAAAATGATTGTAAAAAAATAATTCAACAACTAAAGACAAATACAAAATGTTGGCTATTATGATAGCCCTTTTTGTCGTTCCTGATAATTCATATCTTGTGATATTTTAGTTCTATTTCACATGTAGTATTTCTCTGTTCCGAAACCAAAATCTTAATATATAAAAAGCCAGATTTCTGGCTTTTTATATATTATGCGATAGCTTTAAATGCTTCATCCAAATCTTGAATAATATCATCGATGTTTTCACATCCTATACTTAAACGAATTGTATTCGGACGAATACCCTGATCTAGTAACTCTTCTTCTGTACATTGTGAATGTGTTGTTGTTGCCGGGTGAATCACTAACGATTTAACATCCGCAACATTTGCCAATAAAGAGAATAATTCTAGATTATCTATAAAATCTTTAGCTTTTTGTGCATCCCCCTTAATGTCAAACGTGAAGATAGAACCTCCTCCATTAGGAAAATACTTTTTATACAACTCTTGTTGTTTAGGATCCGTAGAAACACTAGGATGAGATACGCTTTCTACTTGAGGATGATTATTCAAATATTCGACGACTTTTAACGCGTTATAACTATGACGTTCTACACGTAAGGATAATGTTTCTAACCCTTGTAAGAATAAGAATGCATTGAAAGGAGAAACCGTAGCTCCTGTATCTCTTAAAAGAATTGCACGCACCTTAGTGACGAATGCTGCAGCTCCACATGCTTGTGTAAAACTAATTCCATGATAGCTTGGATTTGGTTTTGTCAGTGAATCGAATTTTCCACTAGCTTCCCAATCAAAATTTCCTCCGTCAACAATTACGCCACCAATACTAGTTCCGTGACCACCAATAAATTTTGTAGCTGAATGAACAACAATATCAGCACCATATTCGATTGGTCTTACTAAATATGGCGTGGCAAACGTATTATCCACTACTAATGGAATTTTGTGTTTATGAGCAATTTTTGCAACAGATTCAATATCTACTACATCTGAATTTGGATTTCCTAATGTTTCAATATACAAAGCCTTTGTTTTTTCATTAATAGCACTTTCAACTTGTTCTTCATTAAAAATATCTACAAAGTTTGTGTCAATCCCATATTGAGGTAAAGTATGTTCAAATAAATTAAATGAACCACCATAAATATTTTTGGCTGAAACAATATTGTCCCCATTTTGAGCTAAATTTAATATTGTATATGTAACAGCCGCTGCACCCGATGCTACGGCTAATGCAGCTACACCACCCTCAAGAGCCGCTATACGCTTTTCAAATACATCCTCAGTTGGATTCGTTAAACGCCCATAAATATTTCCTGCATCACTCAATCCAAAACGTGCTGCTGCATGATCACAATTTCTAAACACATAAGATGATGTTTGATAAATTGGCACTGCACGTGCGTCAGTTGTTGGATCTGCTTGTTCTTGTCCTACATGAAGTTGTAATGTTTCAAATTTAAAATTTCGTTTATCTCTAGTTATTTTTGTCATAATCATTCTCCTTAATTCATACTATTCTTATATGTTTTGTATGATAAAGTATAATGATTATAATGTCAACGATAAATGTAATTTTTTCATTGTATTTACATTTCTTTCATTTTGAGGTAAAAAAAGACCGATACAAAAAAGTATCAGTCCTTTGTTTTTATAAGTTTAATTAACCGTCAATTTCAGTAACGTTACCAGCACCTACAGTGTGTCCACCTTCACGGATAGAGAACTTAGTACCAGTTTCGATAGCGATTGGAGCGATCAATTCAACGTTCATAACAACGTTGTCACCAGGCATTACCATGTCAGTTCCTTCTGGCAATGTGATTACACCTGTAACGTCAGTTGTACGGAAGTAGAATTGAGGACGGTAGTTAGAAACGAATGGAGTGTGACGTCCACCTTCTTCTTTTGTTAAAACATAAACTTGTGCTTTAAATTTAGTGTGAGGGTGTACACTTCCAGGTTTAGCTAATACTTGTCCACGTTGGATTTGGTCACGTGCAATACCACGTAACAATGCACCAATGTTGTCACCTGCTTCAGCAACGTCTAATTGTTTGTGGAACATTTCCAAACCAGTTAATACTGTTTTTTGAGTGTCTTTGATACCAACGATTTCAACTTCGTCATTTAAGTGAGCTTGACCACGTTCAACACGTCCTGTAGCTACTGTACCACGACCAGAAATTGTCATAACATCTTCGACTGCCATCAAGAATGGTTTATCCATTTCACGAGCTGGATCTGGAATCCAAGTATCAACAGCATTCATCAATTCGTAGATTGATTCTTCGTATTTAGGATCTCCTTCAAGAGCTTTTAAAGCTGATCCACGGATAACTGGAGTTTCGTCTCCGTCGAATCCGTATTCGTTTAATAATTCACGAACTTCCATTTCTACTAAGTCGATTAATTCTTCATCATCAACCATATCGCATTTGTTTAAGTAAACAACGATATATTTAACACCTACCTGACGTGCTAACAAGATGTGTTCACGTGTTTGAGGCATAGGTCCATCAGATGCAGCAACTACTAAGATTGCTCCGTCCATCTGAGCAGCACCAGTGATCATGTTTTTTACATAATCGGCGTGGCCTGGACAGTCAACGTGTGCATAGTGACGTTTTTCTGTTTGGTATTCAACGTGTGCAGTGTTGATAGTGATTCCACGTTCTTTTTCTTCTGGAGCACCATCGATTTGGTCATAAGCTTCAGCTTTAGCCATACCTTTTTTAGCTAATACTGTTGTAATAGCTGCTGTTAATGTTGTTTTACCGTGGTCAACGTGACCGATAGTACCAATATTAACGTGAGTTTTACTTCTGTCAAATTTTTCCTTAGCCATTTATAATTTCCTCCTAAATGCTAACATATTTCATACAATAAATATTGTATTTCAGAACCAAACGAAAATCAACTAGTTTTCGTTTGAATTCTCTTTAATAATTTTTTCTGCAATACTCTTTGGAACTTCTGAGTAGTGGTCGAACTTCATAGAGTAGTTTCCACGTCCCTGAGTAAAGCTACGTAAGTCTGTAACATATCCGAACATTTCTGATAATGGAACATGTGCACGAACGATAATGGCATTTCCACGTTCTTCCTGTTCAGTGATTTGTCCACGACGACTTGAAATGTCACCCATAACGCTACCTAAGTATTCACTTGGTGCAGTTACTTCTACGAACATGATTGGTTCTAGAATAGCAGGTTTACATTTCTTTCCGGCTTCTTTCAATGCCATACTAGCGGCAATCTTATAAGCCATTTCACTAGAGTCGACATCGTGGTATGATCCATCAAATAATGTAGCTTTGATATCGATTACTGGGTAACCTGCAACCATACCATTTTCCAATGCTGCTTCCAAACCTTCTTGAGTTGGTTTGATATATTCTCTAGGTACGCTACCACCAACGATAGCATCAACAAATTCAAATCCTTTTCCTTCGTTTGGTTCGAATTTGATCCATACGTGACCATATTGTCCACGACCACCTGACTGACGGATATATTTTCCTTCACAATCAGCAGCCTGACGAATTGTTTCACGGTAAGCAACTTGTGGTTGTCCAACATTTGCTTCAACTTTAAATTCACGACGTAAACGGTCAACAATGATATCCAAGTGAAGTTCACCTACACCGGCAATAATTGTTTGTCCTGTTTCTTCGTTTGTATATGTTTTGAAAGTAGGGTCTTCTTCTGCAAGTTTTGCAAGAGCCAATCCCATTTTGTCTTGGTCAGCTTTAGTTTTTGGTTCCAAAGACAATTCGATTACTGGTTCAGGGAATTCCATAGATTCAAGGATGATTGGGTGATCTTCATCACACAATGTATCACCTGTTGTAGTAACCTTTAAACCAACAGCAGCAGCGATATCACCTGAATAAACTTCAGTGATTTCTTTACGTGCATTGGCATGCATCTGAACGATACGTCCGAAACGTTCTTTTTTATCTTTTGTTGAGTTTAATACATAGCTTCCTGCTTTTGCAGTACCTGAATAAACACGGAAGAAAGATAATTTTCCAACGAATGGGTCTGTAGCGATTTTAAATGCTAATGCTGAGAATGGTTGATCATCACCAGGGTGACGAACATCTGGTTCTCCATCTAATGTAGTACCTTTAATTGAAGGTACATCTAATGGACTTGGTAAGTAATCTACTACTGCATCCAATACTAATTGAACACCTTTGTTCTTATATGCAGATCCACATAATACTGGGAAGAAGTCACCATTACATACAGCAATACGTAATACACGTTTGATTTCTTCGATTGAAGGTTCTTCACCTTCTAATACTTGCATCATGAAATCTTCATCATAATCTGCTAAATAATCTAATAATTTAGCACGGTATTCTTCCATAAGATCTACCATATCTTCTGGAACTGGGATTTCAGTGATTACACGACCATAATCTCCACTAAATTCGTAAGCTTTTCTCTTGATGATATCAATGATAGCTTCGAAGTCTGATTCAGCGCCGATTGGTAACTGAATTGGACAAGATTTAGCTCCTAAACGATCGATGATTGTATTGCATGACATTAAGAAGTCAGCACCTGTAGCATCCATTTTGTTACAGAATACAATACGTGGAACGTTATATTCAGTAGCTTGACGCCAAACTGTTTCAGTCTGAGGTTCTACACCTGCTTTGGCATCTAATACTGTTACGGCACCATCTAATACACGTAAACTACGTTCAACTTCTACTGTGAAGTCTACGTGGCCTGGTGTATCGATGATATTGATACGGCATTCTTTACCAGTTCCGTCTGTCTTTCTCCAGTGAGCTGTTGTAGCAGCAGAAGTGATAGTGATACCACGTTCTTGTTCTTGCTCCATCCAGTCCATTGTACTAGCTCCATCGTGTGTTTCACCAATCTTGTGATTTACACCAGAGTAGTAAAGAATACGTTCTGTTGTTGTTGTTTTTCCGGCATCGATGTGAGCCATGATACCGATGTTACGAGTTTCGTGTAAAGCATATTCTCTAGCCATATTTCTTTACTCCTTCTCTTACCAACGGTAGTGAGCATAAGCCTTGTTAGCTTCTGCCATTTTGTGAGTGTCTTCACGTTTTTTAACACTGGCACCAGTTCCATTAGAAGCATCGATAATTTCAGCTGCTAATCTCTGTTCCATTGTTTTTTCGTTACGTAAACGTGCGTAGTTTACGATCCAACGAAGTCCTAAAGTCAAACGACGTTCGTCGCTTACTTCAACTGGTACTTGGTAGTTGGCTCCACCTACACGTCTAACTTTCAATTCCAATTGAGGCATAACGTTTTCTAAAGCTTGTTCGAAAACCTCCATTGGTGCTTTTCCTGTTTTTACTTCTACGATTTCAAACGCGTTGTACAAAATAGTTTGTGCAACCCCTTTTTTACCATCAATCATGATTTTGTTGATCAAACGAGTAACCAACTTAGAGTTATAAATTGGGTCGACTAGTACGTCACGTTTCGCAATGTGTCCTTTTCTAGGCATCTAATTTCCTCCTTTCACGATTGATCTATTTCTTAGGTCTTTTTGTTCCGTATAATGAACGAGATTGTTTACGGTCATTTACACCAGCACAGTCCAAAGTTCCACGAACGATGTGGTAACGAACACCTGGTAAGTCTTTAACACGTCCACCACGAATCAATACAACACTGTGTTCCTGTAAGTTATGTCCGATACCTGGAATGTAAGCTGTAACTTCCATACCATTACTTAAACGAACACGCGCATATTTACGAAGTGCTGAGTTTGGTTTCTTAGGTGTCATAGTACCAACACGAGTACAAACTCCACGTTTTTGTGGACTTGATTGGTTTGTTGGTTTAGACTGCAATGAGTTGTAACCACGGTTCAAAGCTGGAGACTTTGAAACGTTTTGACTGGCCTTACGACCTTTACGAATCAACTGGTTGATTGTAGGCATAAGATTCTCCTTTCAAAATTTTCAATTTCCAAGCAAACGAAGCCGGGTGGGTCTTGCCCATCCATTAAATATAGGCTCTTTTCAGAACCTATTTTCGCATGCAATACTAAGATACAGCATTCAACATGATTTGTCAATTCTTTTTTGTTGATTTTTTATAAAAAGACACATTTAATAAAACAGGATATAGACATCATTAATGTCAAATAGACTTGTACAATTTACCTGTAAGTGAGGTAATGAAACATGTGTACAGAATTT
>NZ_DBMEXE010000085.1:0-421 GCF_056804935.1 Holdemanella sp.
TTAATGCACTTTTATTTGATGGACAGCAAGTGTTAAAGTCTGAATATCTTAAGGATGAAAACAGTGAACTTGTCATGAATGTTTCTAGTAAGCATGTGGATATCATCAAGCGGTATGAGGATGGTACATATTTAGATTTGTTCGTGATTGAAAGCCAAAGCTATGTAGATCCGTCCATGGTCGCAAGAGTTATGGAATATGAAAGTGTTGCTCGTATGCGTTATATTCGTCAAAACTTTAAGAAGCATGTACCTATGTACACAAGGCTTCCCATGATTTTAACAGTTGTCTTGTATGTGGGTGAAACCAAGTGGAATGCTGCTAAAAGATTGAGTGAACTAGAAATCATACATCCTGGCTTTGAAGATATGTTCAATGAGTTTAAACTGAATCTGATTGAGCTAAACACAAATCACAAGTA
>NZ_DBMEXE010000085.1:431-6273 GCF_056804935.1 Holdemanella sp.
AAAAAGCAACACAGGACTTTTTTGATCTATTGCGTATGATTTATAGAAAACAGATTTTAAAAGAAGATCTAGATCGAGAGTTTAATCGTGATGCATTGTATTTTGCGTATGTAGTGACAAAGAACAAAGAGTTATTGAATATCTACCAGAAAAGTGAAAAGGGTGATGTAAAAGTGTGTAGAGCATTAGATGAAATGTTTGAAGAATCAACAAACAAAGGAATCCAGATGGGTATCAAGCAAGGGATTGAACAAGGCATTGAACAAGGTGTTGAGCGTGGTGTAAAAAATACACAAATCAAAATAGCGATTAAAATGCTTGTAAGAAATAATCAAACGCTTGAAGAAATCTCTGAGATTGTTGGATTAGACTTAGATGCATTAAGAGAATTAAAAAAGAGTATTTGATGGAATGGATGTGCGGTCACATCCATTTTTTACAAAATGTTGAGAAAATGTTCAACAAAGGCATTGCACTAAATCAATTTGAAGTATATCAAACCATGTTAGATAAAGGTTTCAGTGTTAAAGCTATCGCGTCAATTTTCTCAGTGAGTGAAGAATTGATTAAAAAAATATTTTTATTCATGTTTAGTGATAGAGGTACGAATATTCGTATCCTTAATTTTTGGTTGAAATTTAGCACTCAATTGTTGACGGTGCTAAAAATTGTGATATACTAATAGCAGACAAGGAAAATGAGTGCTAGAAGGAGGTCTTCACAATGGAAATCACACAACGTCAAAAGATAATCTTTAAAACAATAGTTGAAGAGTTCACACGTTGTGCAGAACCGGTTGGTTCGAAGACTTTGATGGAACTTCTGGATTTCCCAGTTTCATCTGCAACCATCCGTAATGAGATGGCGACACTTGAGAAGTTAGGATTGTTAGAGAAGACACATACTTCAAGTGGTCGAATTCCGAGTCAAAAAGGCTACAGGTACTATGTTGAACATCTTATGGAAGCAGATTTGGATGTTTCTACAAAGAATGCTTTACAGCAAGTCTTTAGTGAAAGACATTATTCGTTAGAAGAAGTTGTTCAAAAAAGCTGTGACATTTTGTCACATATGACAAATTTAACGAGTGTTGTTCTAGGACCTGATAGCAGGCATCAGACTTTACAACATGTACAGTTGATTCCAATCAACAATCAAAGTGCTGTTGCGATCATTGTCACAGATCAAGGACATACAGAAAATAAAGTGTTCCAATTTGGTACAGATGTATCTATGCAGGATATTCAAAATTGTACAGATTTATTAAATGACCAATTAGTGGGAACGCCAATTGAAAATGTTGTTGATAAAATGAAAGAAATTGAACCGATGATGGCGGCAAAACTTGTTCGACATGAAGTTTTGTTTGAAGCGTTCGTTTCAGCCTTTATGCGATTTGCGACTGAAAAAGTTGCGGTTTCTGGACGAAGCAATATGTTGTATCAGCCAGAATTTAGTGACATTAACAAGTTGAAACAAATGATGCGTATATTGGAAAATGGAAATTTATTCCACCAATGGACGGATCAAGAGGGAAATGTAGCAATCCAAATTGGTGAAAGAAACGAGTTGTTACAAATTGGAGATTGTTCGGTATTAACAACAAAATTCCATTATAACAGCGATGAGGAAGGACAATTAATGGTTGTTGGTCCAAATCGAATGCAGTATTCCAAGGTCGTAGCCTTGATGGATTATATGTCAAATGTCATCGAAGACGTCTTTGGGACAGACAAAAATAAAGGAGGTGCCAACGATGAGCAAAGAAGAAAATAAAGAAGTAAAAGAAGAAGTTGTTGAAGAAGTAGCTGAAGAAACAGCTGAAGATGTAGTTGAAGAAAAGAAAGAACCTGATTCAGACGAAATCATTGAAGGTTTGAAGGCAGAACTTGACAAGGCAAAAAATGATGTAGCACGTGCTTATGCAGATACAGAAAACATGAAAAAACGTCTACAGAAAGATGCAGATACAGCTCGAAAATATCGCTTCCAACAGCCAGCAACGGAAATCTTGCCAATTCTTGATTCAATGGAAATGGCTTTGAAAGTACAAACCGATGATGAAGTGATTAAGAATTATGTCAAAGGCTTTGAGATGATTCATAAACAATTGAAAGGTGTGCTGGAAAAAGAAGGCGTACAGGAAATAGATGTAGCCGATAAACCATTTGATCACAATACAATGCAGGCTTTAATGCAAGAGAAAAAAGAAGGCGTTGAAAGTGGAATGGTTATTGAAGTATTACAAAAAGGATATATGTTGAAGGATCGTATTTTACGACCTGCATTAGTAAAAGTAAGCGAATAGGGAGGTAATTATCATGAGTAAAATTATTGGTATTGACTTAGGTACAACAAATAGCTGTGTTGCGGTTATGGAAGGTAAAGATTGTAAAGTAATTCCTAACCCAGAAGGAAATCGTACAACACCAAGTGTTGTTGCGTTCAAAGATGGAGAACGTATTATTGGTGATGCGGCAAAACGTCAGGCAGTCACAAACAAAAATACAATTAGTTCAATTAAGCGTTTGATGGGAACGAATGAAAAAGTAGAAGCAGAAGGAAAATCATATACACCACAAGAAATTAGTGCAATGATCCTTCAATACTTGAAATCATATGCAGAAGACTACTTAGGAGAAAAAGTAACAAAGGCTGTTATCACAGTTCCTGCATACTTCAACGATGCACAACGTCAAGCAACTAAAGATGCTGGTAAAATTGCTGGATTAGAAGTAGAACGTATTATCAACGAACCAACAGCTGCAGCATTGGCTTATGGTATTGATAAAACAGATAAAGAAGAAAAAGTATTGATCTATGACTTAGGTGGAGGTACTTTTGATGTTAGTATCCTTGATTTAGCAGATGGAACATTCGAAGTATTGTCAACAAACGGAGACACTCACTTAGGTGGAGATGACTTTGATAACGTATTAGTAAACTGGATGGTTGATACATTCAAGAAAGATAACGCAATTGACTTGTCACAAGATCCAATGGCTATGCAACGTTTAAAAGAAGCTGCTGAAAAAGCGAAAAAAGATTTAAGTGGTGTAATGCAGACACAAATCAGTTTGCCATTTATTTCAGCAGGTCCAGCTGGTCCATTGCACTTTGATACAACATTAACACGTGCAAAATTTGATGATATGACTAAACATTTAGTAGAACGTACATTGATTCCAATTGAAAACGCATTAAGAGATGCTAAATTGTCTAAATCAGATATCGATGAAGTATTATTAGTTGGTGGATCTACTCGTATTCCAGCTGTTCAAGAAGCAGTACGTAAAGCATTAGGAAAAGATCCTAACCACTCTGTTAACCCAGATGAAGCTGTAGCTATGGGTGCTGCAATCCAAGGTGGAGTTATTTCTGGTGATGTAAATGACGTATTATTACTAGATGTTACACCATTATCATTAGGTATTGAAACTATGGGTGGAGTTATGACAGTATTAATTCCTCGTAACACTACAATTCCAACAAGTAAATCACAGATTTTCTCAACAGCTGCTGATAACCAACCTGCTGTAGATATCCGTGTATTACAAGGTGAACGTCCAATGGCTAACGACAACAAAGAATTAGGTAACTTCCAATTAAATGGAATCGCACCAGCTCGTCGTGGTGTTCCTCAAATCGAAGTTAAGTTTGATATTGATGCCAACGGTATTGTACATGTAAGTGCTACAGATAAGGGTACTGGTAAAGAACAACACATCACAATTCAAAACTCTAGTGGATTGAGTGATGAAGAAATCGATCGTATGGTTCGTGAAGCTGAAGATAACAAGGCTGAAGATGAAAAACGTAAAGAGGAAATTGATTTACGTAACAAAGCTGAAGGTTTCATTGCACAAATCGATGGAATGTTAGAAGACAATAAAGATAAGATTGATCCAAAACAAGCTGAAGAAACTAAGAAATTGCGTGATGATCTACAAAAATCTTTAGATGAAAATAACATGGAAGAAGTAAAATCTAAGTTAGACATGCTTGAAAAGGCTGCAATGCAAGCAGGACAAGCAATGTATAACCAACCAAATGGTGATGCAGCTTCACAATCAACACAAACTCATTCAGGTGATGATGTAGTTGACGGTGAATTCACTGAGAAGTAAAATAAATAAGCAACATTTGAAGTTCTAGCCACGCTAGAACTTCTTCGTATCGTATGGAGGGATTCACATGGCAGAAAAACGTGACTATTATGAAGTGCTTGGTGTCAGTAAAAGTGCGACACCAGATGAAATTAAAAAGGCCTATCGAAAATTGGCCATGAAATATCACCCCGATCGAAATCATGAACCTGGAGCTGAAGATAAGTTCAAGGAAATCAATGAAGCTTATGAAGTATTAAGTGATGAGAAAAAGCGTGCTACCTATGATCAATTTGGTCATGCGGGCATGGATGGAGCCTTTGGACAAGGTGGTGGATTCTCTGGTGGATTCACAGACTTTGGAGATTTAGGAGACATCTTCGGTTCGTTCTTTGGTGGAGGATTTGGCGGTGGAGGATCTCGCCGTTCAAGCAATCAACCTCGACAAGGACAAGACCGTTACATGCAGATGCGCATTGATTTCATGGATTCAATTTTTGGCAAAACAGAAACGATTTCATTGGATGTCGATGAAACATGTAAACACTGTAATGGATCTGGAGCTGAAAGCCCAAGTGATGTGCAGACATGTCCTACATGCCATGGTTCTGGATATGTTATGTCTCAACAAAGAACACCTTTTGGTGTGATTCAGCAACAAAGTGTATGTCCGGATTGTCATGGTACAGGTAAAAAGGTTACACATGCATGCTCACATTGTCATGGCAAAGGATATGAGCATCGTCGTGTAAAATTGGATATTAAAATTCCAGCAGGAATTCAATCTGGTCAACAGATTCGTATTCCACAAAAAGGCGAAAGAGGATCAAACGGAGGACCTAATGGAGATTTATATATCGAAATTATGGTTACACCACATCCAACTTTCAAACGCGAAGACAATAATATCTTCATTAAAGTTCCAATTAGTTCAATTGATGCAACGATTGGTTGTACAATTCAAGTTCCAACCGTGTATGGTGATGTTGAATTGAAAATTCCTGAAGGAACACAACCAAACACTAAATTCCGTCTAAAAGGAAAAGGTGTAAAATCGCGTTCAGGAGAAGGGGATGAATTTGTAGAAGTTCAGGTTGAAATTCCACGTAAAGTATCTCGAAGAGAAAGAGAGTTATACGAAGAATTAAAATCTGGTCAAGCTGAATCTCCTTTTGAAAGATTCAAAAGAGCGTTTAAGTAAATGAAAAGAGCATTATTGCTCTTTCTTTTTTTTCATCTTGTCCGAATCTAAGAAAAACATTGTGAATGTAGCTCTTGAAAGAAGTACATTTTCATCATTAAAGATAAATACTTCATAAACTCCGGTTGTTCTTCCACTTGAAATTTCTTGTGCAATCCCAATCAATTTGCCACCACGACCAGGCTTAATATAATTGATTGTACCTGTAAGTGTAACGCTATCTCTTCCTGTCGCAAAGCTTGCTGCTCCAGCGACTGTATCTGCCAAAGAGAATAGGGCTCCACCATGGACAAAGCCATGTATATTTAGAATTTGTTCATCAATAATCATTTCTACTTTCGCAAAACCATGTCGTACTTCTGTAACACGCATGTCATTGCTTTGAAGAAATTGACTCGAACTATTTAAACGTTCCATTAACGCGTGCATATTTTCTTCCATAAGTAAATTTACCTCCTTCTATAATCTTTTAAACAGTTGGAGATAAACTCCTCTAAGAACCGTACGTGCAGTTTTCCCGCATACGGCTCCCCAC
>NZ_DBMEXE010000086.1:0-4074 GCF_056804935.1 Holdemanella sp.
GCATTCGAAATAAAGATATATGCCCAGAAGTCAATTTATATAAGACGTTGTATGAGTGTTGATTTTAGCTTTATATCCTAATTTATTAAATGTGTCTTTTTCAAAAACATATGTAATATAGGTATATACTTCCGCTTCATTCAGATCATGAATACTTTTATTTAACACAGAATCAATGTGCAACATATATTGTTCATCGTTCAAATTTTCCATTTTTAAACAATGATACACATTTAATATAATCGGATCATATGCATCTTTTACGCGATATCCCACGTGTAATAAATCTACACATGCATGAATGCTTTCAATCATTGAATCACCTACTTCGTATTTGAAACGGCCCAAGAAGCATCTACAATATAATCTTGTTTAATATCTGATAAGAAGACTTCTTCCACTTGTTTATACACACCTTCATGAAATGGCATAAAATGCATCTTATCACTTTCTTTTTCATCCAATACCATAACGTAATGTGGATTTTCAAAATTTTGAATATTCCAATAATAAAGACCATTTACATTACCGGCATCTTCATATTGAGATAGTACAAGGAGTTTATAAAGTTCCATAATACGATCATCATATCCACTATCTGAAATCAAAATCTTCTCGATCCAGTCTCGCTCATTATCTACGATTCGTACTGTATAATCTTTGCCTACATTGGCATGATCTAATATTTTTTTAATGGGTTCCAGTTCTTTTTCTTCTGTAAATTGAATCAATAACTTCTTTTCCATATCGTGATATAAAACTGGATACGGAATGTGGAATTTAGAATGGCAATGTGTACATTCCATATCAAAGAGTTTTCCACTTAACACTCTATTTTTCATATCTTTGTCCATTTGAACGTTGATCGACGTAAAAATATCAACATTAAACTTTTCATTACATTCAGGACATACTAATTCTATTTTATTTTCCATTCCAAATTACTCCTATTTATTCGCTAATACATTGGGAACAAGTTCGACAAAACAATCTTCATATTCTTTTTGAAGTGCTATTTTCAATTCTCGATTGGCTACTTCCAATTCGGTATACGACATCATATCAATTCGTGTTGTGAAATAGATGGATATCCACATTTTTCTTCCTGTTGTCGTAATATCATAAAATACCGGATCATATGGATAATTATCCAACACAGAAGAGGATATGTTTTTGATTTTTGCGACTTCTTTTTCATCTGGACTCAACAACATCAAACTACGAAAACTTTCTCCTATCATTTGAATCGGTTCTTTCATCATGCCTAAAGCAAGGATGATTGCGACAATCTGATCAAAATAGACAGATATACAAGAGAGTGGTGTGTGCACTAAAAATGAAGATAGAAAAAACGCAAGTGATACACCTATGCTTGAAAACACATCGATTTTCCATCCATAAATTTCTACATCTACAGTTGGTGATGTTACTTTTTTATTAATTCGCATTAAAATCAATAAAATCAGTGCAGAAAAGCATGTTAATATCGTTTCAAACAAAGATACCTGCATGTGGTCAATTTCATTACCACCATTCAACATGATTTGAACATTATTCATGATCAGAACCATCATAACCGCAATAAACATGAATCCTTTTAAAAGAATCAAAATACTTTCAAGTTGTGCATAGCCAAAGGGATGTTTTTCCGTAACTGGCTTATAAAATAAAGGAATAATATAAATCGTTAAACCAATCACGACAAGTTCAGTTGAATCATAGACTGTATCTGCCAATACAGATTGCGATTTAGAAAAGATTGCCATGATAAGTTCTGCAAGCGCAAATACAACACCGGACCAAAATGAAATACGCATCACAATTTGTTCCTGTTTTTCTTTCATTTTCTCACCTAATTTCCTCATTATTATATCACAAGAAAAAGGAACGCTTAATAAAACGTCCCTATTGTTGATTACGAATGTAGTTTAATGCGCCACCCGCCATAAGAATATCAATATCTTCTTGACTGATTGGTGCATGTACTTTGTATGTTTCATTCTTTGTCACATTTTCAACGATCAAATCTAATGAATCATATAATGAGTTTACATTTTCTATCTTTAATTCATCCATTTCATCGATTTTATCGTAGTCTGATTTATCTATAAATATCAGTGGCAACAAGCCAAAGTTGACTAAATTAGCCAAGTGAATACGGGCAAATGATTTTGTCAAAACAGCTTTAATGCCTAAATACATAGGTGCAAGTGCTGCATGTTCTCTACTTGATCCTTGTCCATAGTTTTCTCCAGCTACAATGATTCCACCATTATTTTCTTTACATACTTCATCGAAATGAGGTTTATTATTTTCAAATACAAATGTGGATAACTTTTCGATATTTGAACGATACGGTAAAACCTTAGCTCCTGCTGGAGCAATGTGATCGGTTGTGATATTGTCTGGTAATTTAATTACAACTTTTTTATCAATTGTTGAATCCATTGGCGTATTTACTGGTAGTGGTTTAATATTGGGCCCACGAACAATTTCCACATTTTCTGGATCCTTACTTGGAGCATAAATCAATGAATCATCGATATAGCTTTGTTCTTTTTCAAATTCATCCGCATATTCTAAAGTAGTTGGATCTGTGATGACTCCTGTAATTGCACTGGCTGCAGCTACTTCTGGTGATACTAGATAAATACCTGCACTTAATGTGCCGCTTCGACCATAAAAATTACGGTTAAAGGTACGTAAACTTACGGCATCACTCTTTGGACTTTGTCCCATACCAATACATGGTCCACATGTACATTCTAGAATTCTTGCTCCACAAGATACAAATGTCGCAAGTGTTCCGTTTTCAATTAATTTCATTAAAACTTGTCTAGATCCTGGTGAAACCACAAGACTTACATTATGAGCAATCTTTTTCCCTTTTAAAATGGCTGCGGCTTTCATTAAATCTTCATAACCTGAGTTAGTGCATGACCCAATCGCAACTTGGTCCACTTTCATTCCGGCTAGTTCAGACACATTTTTTATAGCATCTGGTGAATTTGGACATGCCGCTAATGGAGTAAGTTCATCCAGATTGATTTCAACTGTTTCGTCATAATGACAACCTTCGTCTGCACTTAAAGCAATGTAGTCTGATTCTCTTTGTTGGCGCTTCAAAAATTCACGAGTTACTTCATCACTTGGAAAAATAGACGTAGTTGCACCAAGTTCTGCCCCCATATTTGTGATGGTAGCTCTTTGGTAGACACTTAAGTTTTTAACGCCTTCTCCGGTATACTCAAATACTTTTCCAACTCCGCCTTTTACACTTAATAATTCTAACAATTTTAAAATAATATCTTTACTTGAAACACCATGTGCTAAAGTACCTGTTAATTTTACTTCGACTACTTTAGGACATGTTAAACGGTAACCAATTCCTGCCATAGCTTTGGCGACGTCCAATCCTCCAGCACCAATGGCGATACATCCCATAGCGGAAGATGTTGGTGTGTGTGAATCGGAACCAATCAATGTCTTTCCTGGTTTGGCAAAACGTTCTAGATGAACTTGGTGACAAATTCCATTTCCGGGTTTTGAAAAATAAATCCCATATTTACTAGCTACACTTTGAAGATAAGCATGGTCATCTGCATTCATAAATCCATTCTGTAATGTATTGTGATCCACATAGCTGACAGATAATTCTGTTTTTACTTTTTTAACGCCCATAGCTTCAAACTGCATATAAGCCATAGTTCCTGTGGCATCTTGTGTTAGAGTCTGATCCATTTTGATTTCAATAGGTTGCCCCGCTTCTAATTTCCCTTTTAATAAATGTTTTTCTAGAATCTTATACGTTAAATTTTGCATAGACAATATCCTCCGTTTGAAATTATAACAAAAAATGTAACAAAATGAAAGTTTATGTTATAATATGAAACATACGAAAGGAGGTTTCAAGAAGTGAAGACACTTAAAGAAATCTATCAAGCTAATGAAGAACTCAATTATATCGATTCTTCCTTATACTCTAGATATCGTGTAAAAGCTGGTCTTAGAAATGATAATGGCACGGGAGTTAAGGTGGGTTTGACTAAGATTTGTGATGTTATTGGATATAAA
>NZ_DBMEXE010000086.1:4084-6271 GCF_056804935.1 Holdemanella sp.
ACATTGATGGACAACTCATTTACAGGGGATATCCCATCAATTATTTAGTTGATAAACAACCTAAAGATCGTATTTTTGGATTTGAAGAAGTCGCATTCCTTTTGATTTTTGGCACATTACCAACAAAAGAACAGTTACAAGAATTTAAAGATTATTTATTGAACTTTAAAATGGGGCCTGTAGACTTACAGTATGAAACACCAAACATACTAAATGCACTTCAAATTGAAGTATTGAAGTTATACGCAAAAGATCCAAGCGCTGATACAGATGACTTGGAAGAACGAATGATGAAAGGATTAAACATTCTAGCGAGTATTCCACTTTTCACATTTTCATATGCTCGCAACAAAGTCTTTAAATCCTATCCTTATCCCGACAAAAGCCTAGCTGAAAATATCTTATGTATGGCTAGAGGGAATGATCAATATACTTTAGAAGAGGCAAGAATCTTGGATACTTTATTAATGGTTCATGCCGATCATGGTGGAGGAAACAACTCAACCTTTGCCAATGTCGTAATATCGAGTACAGGAACAGATATCTATTCTTGTATTTCGGCTGCCATTGGTTCTTTAAAAGGACCTAAGCATGGGGGTGCCAACTGTAAAGTTACCAATATGTTTAAAGCTATCTTCCATGAGGTTGGATTTACAACAGATAAATTAACACTAAAAAAGATTGCGAATCGTTTGTTAGATAAAGACTTCTTTGATCATAGTGGATTAATTTATGGAATTGGACATGCGATTTATACGAAGAGTGATCCTCGTGCATTATTGATTCAGCAACAATGTGAAATGCTCGCAAAATCAAAAGGACAAGAAGATATCTACAATTGTATCCATGCATTTGAAAAAGTTGCCGTTGAAGTCATGAAAGAAAGAAAAGGCATCGATGTATGTGCCAATGTTGATTATTATTCCGGCTATGTTTATTCATTGCTGGGGATTGAAAACGACTTGTTTACACCACTATTCGCAATCAGTCGTACAGCCGGATGGGTCAGCCATCATTTGGAGAATCGTCAATCAAACCGAAAATTAATACGACCTGCCAATGTATATGTAGGAGAAATGGAGGAAAACGAATGACTACAATAACAGTTTTTAAAGGGGACGGGATTGGTCCTGAAATTACGGATGCGGTAATCAAAGTATTAAATGCTGCAGGAGCAGATTTAGAATATGAATTCTTTAACGTAGGTGCAAAGGTATATGAAGAAACAAAAGAATATATTCCAGAAAAAGCATTTGAATCTTACGAAAAGAATAAAATTCTATTGAAGTCTCCTATCACAACTCCAGTTGGTAAAGGTTTTCGTTCATTGAATGTCGCTTTGAGAAACAAATATGACTTGTGGGCAAATATTCGTCCAGCTAAATCGAATCCTTGTATTCCTACTCGTTTTGAAAATGTAGATATCGTAACTTTTAGAGAAAACACGGAAGATCTATATGTAGGAAAAGAAGAACAAATTGATGAGAATACAGTATATGCATATAAAATCATCACAAAAAAAGCGAGCACAAGAATTATCAAGGCTGCTTTTGAATATTGTGTAAAACATAATCGCAAAAAATTAACTTGTGTACATAAAGCTAACATCTTAAAAATGAGTGATGGTTTATTCCTTCATATTTTTGAAGATATTGCCAAGGATTATCCTCAAATTGAAGCCAATTCTTTGATTGTAGATAACACTTGTATGCAGTTGGTTATGCATCCCGAACAATTTGATGTGATGGTCATGCCAAATCTTTATGGAGATATCGTTTCCGATTTAACGAGTGGATTAATTGGTGGTTTAGGATTACTTCCTAGCTGTAATAAAGGTGATGAATATGCGATGTATGAAGCTGTACATGGCAGTGCTCCTGATATTGCTGGTAAACACATTGCCAATCCAAGTGCTTTATTATTGTCAGCTTGTATGATGTTAGATGATTTACATCAAGATGTGGTTTCTAGTAAAATCCGTAAAGCTTTAAATAAGGTGTTCGAAGAACATAGTGTATTAACACCAGATCTTGGTGGCAATGCAACAACTGAACAATTCACAGATGAAATCATTAAAAATTTATAAAAAAAGAAAGTAGGCGGCAGAGTTTAAATTCTGCCGCCCCTTATCAAACCATACGTGCCCTATTAAGGCATACGGCTTACCAATGTGAGTTACATTTTAGA
>NZ_DBMEXE010000087.1:0-6253 GCF_056804935.1 Holdemanella sp.
TTCTTTCTATTTATTTGAAAGAAAGAATTGTGAAGGATCAGCCTAGCCACTGGTTCTTAGTTGTGGATATGATTAATGATGATAAACAAACAATTCAAGATTTAGGAAACTTCTGTACGCCTGTAAGTTATGGAAAAGGTTTTGAATTCATGTTTGGAAGTATGGAACTTGCCAAGAAAATTATGGCGGATACAATTCCAACATATGTAAAGGTTACAAAGTAATTAAGGTGCAATTAAGCACCTTTTTCTTATATAATAGAAGTATGAAATTACCTGAATATATATTAGAAATCATTCAAAAAATAAATGATATTGGATATGAAGCGTATGTGGTAGGTGGATGTGTACGTGACTATTTACTAGATCGACCAATCCATGATTATGATATTTGTACAAGCGCCAAACCTGAAGTGATACTAAATTTATTTGATCGAAGTGTGGGAACAGGACTCAAGCATGGAACGGTAACAGTTTTATCAAATTCACCCGTTGAAATCACAACTTTCCGTTTAGAGAGTGAATACAAGGATCATCGTCATCCAGATAGTGTGAAATATGTTTCTACAATTGAAGAAGATTTATCAAGACGTGATTTTACTGTGAATGCGATGGCCTATCATCCAAGTCGTGGCTTGATTGATCCGTATAAAGGACAATTTGATCTTAAAGCGAAAGTCATTCGATGTGTGGGTAATCCAGATCGAAGATTTAATGAAGATGCTCTAAGAATGTTGCGTGCCTATCGTTTTTGTGCAAAACTAGGCTTTTCGATGGATGAAACAGTAAAAACATCCATCGATACAAATGCATCTTTGATTCAATATGTATCTATAGAAAGAATTGTGCATGAATTAAAAGAAATCATGGAAACAAATCCACAAGTATTGGCCGATATGACACTTCTTTTAAAACCAGTATTTAATGAGTTGGATTTGGCATTGATGTGTAGTCAAAACTCAATCTATCACTATACCGATGTCTTGCATCATACTTTAGATGCGATGTGCTATTTAAAACCATATGATGAAACTTTGGCCTTTGCGCTATTATTCCACGATTTAGGCAAAATACAAGTAAAGACAACCGATTTGAATGGAAGGGATCATTTTAAGCATCATGCGAAGGTAGGAAGTGAATTATCTAAAGAGCTTTGTCGACGCTTTAAACTTACAAATGAACAAAGAAAGTGGGTTCCATTCTATGTCTTACATCATGATGATAAATTTACTTGTGATTTAGATTGTATTTATAAATATCGCATTACATATAATTTGGATGAAGAACACTTATTGAACTTACTTCAAATTCGTTATTGTGATGCGATGGCCCATTCTGAATTGGGACAAAAATCAGCTGTCGATGTAGAATTATTCTATGACTATTACATCCAAAATAGAAATCGTTGTATGTGTATATCCCAACTTGCGTTGAATGGAAAGGATATTATAGATGCGACAAATTTCAGAGGAAAACAGATTCAAGAAGCTTTGAATATGTGTTTAAAATACGCTTTTTATCATCCGGAAAAGAATAGGAAAGAAGAATTATTGAATATACTAAAAAATGAGTTATGATTGTTCATAACTCATTTGTGCTAATGTCTTTTTAAAGTTTTTAATAAATAAAGTTATTGTTGTGCTTACCGCAATAAAGTCAGCGATTGGTTCGGCTAGGAATACCGCAAAGATATGATCGGATAAGATGTTTGGTAAGATAAAAATCAATGGAATTAAGACAATGATCTTTCTAAAGATAGCTAAGAAAACGGAAATCTTGGCATTTCCAAACGCAATGAAGGTTTGTTGGCAAGAAATCTGAAGTCCCATCAATAATACGCATGCCATATAGATACGAATGGCCCAGCTTGCCATTGCCATTAATTCTGGATCATTTGTGAAAATAGAAATAAATACTTGAGGGAATAATTCCACTAGAATCCAGATGATACTTGCGTATGTGAAACAACATAGTGTTTGAAGTAAAAAGCCTTTTTTAACGCACTGGCCATTTTTAGCACCAAAGTTGTAACTGATGATGGGTTGTCCACCTTGCGTTAATCCTTGTATTGGCATCATCGCAAACTGCATAACACTCGTTAGAATGGTCATACTTCCAATCGCAACGTCCCCTCCAAATTTAGAGAGTTGCATATTGAAACATAAAGAAATCAAACTTTCTGTTGACTGCATCACAAAAGGTGCGATACCTAAAGCTAAACTAGGAAATAATAGGCTTGGTACGATTTTAAAATTTTCTTTTTTTAACTTAAGAACCGTCTGTTTACCACTCAAGAAATGAATAACCCAAATTGCACTGATAGCTTGCGAAATAATGGTAGCTAATGCAGCCCCTTTTACGCCCATATTGAATCCAAAGATAAAGATAGGGTCTAAAATAATGTTTAAGATAGCTCCAATTAAAACGGTCATCATACTTGTTTTAGAGAATCCCTGACAAGAAATAAAGGCATTCATTCCGAGTGTCATTTGGACAAAAATGGTTCCTAAGGCATAAATACCCATATATTGTTTGGCATAAACAATTGTTTTTGAACTTGCCTGGAATAATTGTAGTAATGGTGTTTGAAAAGCTAATAAACATACAGTTAGAGTTAATGAAATCATAATCAATGCGATAAAACAATTACCCATGATTTTTTCAGCAGTAGGATTATCTTGTTTACCCATATAAATACTAGCTCTTGGGGCACCACCCATACCGACTAAGCACGCAAAGGCGGATACAATCATTATAATTGGAAGACAAACGCCTACGCCTGTTAGGGCGATGGCCCCTACATCTTGAATGTGACCAATATACATGCGGTCAACCACGTTATAGAGTAAGTTAACAATTTGACTTAAGATGGCAGGAACCGCCAACATAAAGAGTAACTTACCAACTTTTTCATGTCCTAAATCCACTTCGGACGCTGTTGTAAATTTCATTTTAATTTGCTCCTTCTATTTTTTCATTCATTTTATTCATTGTATCAATCATACATTGAATATCTTTTGTGGGAATATCCTTGAATAAAACTTGATTGATTTTATCAATCTCAATAGAGATTTTTTCTAATATAGGAATCGCTTCTTCTGTTAATTCAATATAAGAAATCCTTCTATTTTCTGAAACTTTCTTCATTGTGATCAATCCCTTTTGTTCCAAACTTGTTACACTTCGAGAAACCAAAGCTTTTGAAACACCGAGTACAACACGAAGCTGTGTGCTTGTTGTAATGGATGTGTTGTTTTGTAGTAAAATCAAAATCGAAATTTCATTTGGGGAAAAAGTGTATTCTGAAAATCGATCTTTGATTTGTTTGCCGTAATATTCACGCAATCGATTGGATAAACGTAAAAATTCTTCTATAGTCAACATATGCCCTCCTAATGTTTACTTGTGAACAGTTCAATTGTAAACAAGTGGAAGTATTCTGTCAACGAATAGTTAAAAAATATGATATACGATAATTGACTACACAAATAATGTGGATATAATTAGACTGATTAGGGAGGGATATGCATGACGTTAAAAGAGTTAAAAATAGGACAGAGTGCATTGATAAAGGCCGTTGGAGGAACGGGTGCATTAAGACAACACTTTCTAGATATGGGAGTTATACCTGGAGCTGAGGTTACAGTTGTAAAGTTTGCGCCTATGGGTGATCCAATGGAATTGCAGATTCATGGTTATGAATTATCGCTTCGTTTAGATGAAGCTGAAAAAATATTGGTTGAATTAATTGATGAGAGAACAAGAAAGCATGAGAGTGCAGAAAATATAAATAACACCGTTCACCCTGGTTTAGGTGAAGATGGTAAATATCATGTAAAGGCAGATGAACATCCTTTGCCAGAAGGAACTTGTTTGACATATGCCTTGGTAGGAAATCAAAACTGTGGAAAAACCACTTTGTTTAATCAATTAACGGGATCGAATCAACATGTAGGAAATTTTCCGGGTGTAACCGTCGATCGAAAGGATGGCCCAATCAAAGGGTATCCAAATACAATGGTGACAGATTTACCGGGTATTTATTCGATGTCACCTTATACGAGTGAAGAAATTGTATCGCGTAATTTTGTGTTAAATGATAAGCCTAAGGCTATCATTAATATTGTAGATGCCACAAATATTGAGCGAAACTTGTATTTGACTATGCAACTTTTAGAAATGAATATTCCGATGGTTGTTGCACTTAATATGATGGATGAAGTTGCCAACAATCAAGGTTCGATTGATATCAATGGTATGGAGGCTATGCTTGGTGTACCAGTTATACCTATTTCTGCAGCTAAAAACCAAGGTGTTGATGAATTGATTGAACATGTGATTCATATTGCGAAATATCAGGAAAGACCAGGCCGTTTAGATTTTTGTGGGGAAGATGATTTCGGTGGAGCCGTTCACCGTTGTATACATTCCATCTGTCATTTGATTGAAGATCATGCCAAAAAGGTAGATATTCCTTTGCGTTTTGCGGCTAGTAAAATTATTGAAGGCGATAATTTGATTCTTGATCGTTTGGATTTAGATGATAACGAAAAAGAAATGATTGAGCACATTGTGCTTCAAATGGAAAAAGAGCGTGGACTCGATCATAGTGCAGCCATTGCCGATATGCGTTTTTCCTTTATTGAAAAGGTTTGTGAACAAACCGTAGTAAAACCTAAAGAAAGTAAAGAGCGTGTTCGAAGTGAAAAAATTGACCGTATTTTAACGGGTAAATATACCGCAATTCCTATGTTTATTGGAATAATGCTGCTTGTATTCTATCTAACATTTAATGTGGTTGGTGCATGGCTTCAAGGATTGTTAGAACTAGGTATTGATTGGATCACACAAGTAGTGGATGCATGGATGACAAGTGCTCACGTAAGCTATGCTGTACATAGTTTGGTGATTGATGGTATCTTTGCGGGTGTAGGTTCTGTCTTATCTTTCTTACCAATCATTGTGACACTATTCTTCTTTTTATCTATGATGGAAGATAGTGGATATATTGCGCGTGTAGCCTTCTTTATGGATAAACTATTAAGAAAGATTGGGCTGTCAGGAAGAAGTATCGTTCCTTTATTGATTGGATTTGGTTGTACGGTACCAGCCGTTATGTCGACACGTACTTTACCAAGTGAAAGAGATCGTAAGATGACGATTTTGTTGACGCCATTTATGTCTTGTACCGCAAAATTACCTATTTATGCCTTCTTTGTGAATGCATTCTTTCCAAAACAAGGCGGCCTAGTTATGACAGGACTTTATGTTTTGGGCATTGTCGTAGGTGTTTTAATCGCGTTTTTATTTAAAAACACTTTATTTAAAGGAGAAGCTGTTCCATTTGTGATGGAACTTCCAAACTATCGTTTGCCTGGATTAAAGAATGTGAGTCAATTGTTGTGGGAAAAGGCGAAGGATTTCTTACAAAAAGCCTTTACGGTTATTTTTGTGGCAACTGTACTTGTATGGTTCCTTCAAAGCTTTAATTTACAATTCGATATGGTCAAAGATTCAAGCCAAAGTATTTTGGCAATGATTGCCGGATGGATTGCTCCTGTATTTGCGCCATTAGGACTTCAAGATTGGCGTATTGTGACATCGTTGATTAGTGGGTTTATGGCTAAGGAAAGTGTTGTTTCTACACTACAAGTATTATTTGTAGGTGGTGTACATAGTGCATTAACTACACTATCAGCTGCTTCGTTACTTGTATTCTGTTTGATTTATTCACCATGTGTTGCGGCTATCGCATCTATTAAACGAGAACTAGGTGCAAGATGGGCAGTCGGTGTAGTGGCATGGCAATGTGTACTTGCATGGATTTTAGCTTTTGTAGTTCATGTGATTGGTTCTGTATTATAAGTAGCTTTAATGCTACTTTTTTTTTGAAAAAGGATGGTTTATAATTTTTCCATATCTAAGGGAGGGTGTTTACTTATGTATAAGTTAATTGCGTGTGATTTAGATGAAACTTTGATCAAACCTGATCGAACAATTGATTCTAGAGATATTGAGGCCATTAAGAAGTTGAAAGATTTAGGTGTTAAATTTGTACTGGCTACAGGAAGAGGTTATAACACAGTTCAGGGTACATTAAAGGAATTGGATCTTTTTGATGAAGCAAACCAATATGTGATTTCATATAATGGGGGTGCTATCACTGAAAATAAGGATAATCGACTTTTACATTTTGAAGGTATTTCTTTTGAAAAAGCTGAAGAATTATATAAGCGTGGATTAAAGTATGATGT
>NZ_DBMEXE010000088.1:0-6218 GCF_056804935.1 Holdemanella sp.
ACAGTGGGGAGCCGTATGCGGGAAAACTGCACGTACGGTTCTTAGAGGAGTTTATCTCCAACTGTTTATTTTAGAGAAGGAGATAAATTTACTTATGAAGTTACAATTAAGTAATATACAAAAGTCATTTGGAGCAAAAACAGTTTTGGCAGGTGCTAACTTTCAAGTGCGTGATAATGAAAAGATTGCGTTGGTTGGTCGTAATGGCTGTGGTAAAACAACATTGATGAAAATTATATGTGGACAGGAACACTATGATTCGGGTTCTCGTATGGTTTTAAATGGTACAAATATTGGGTATTTGGCACAGATTACTTTTGTGGATGAAGAAAAAACAGTGTATGAAGAACTTTTAACGGCTTTTGACAAGGTTCGAGAATTGGAAAAGCAGTTAAATGCCCAGGCAGAAGTGCTTAAAATGGATTCAAGTGAGAAACAACTTGAAAAGTATGATGCATTGCAGACACGTTTTGAGGCATTGAATGGATATCAATATGAGGTGGAATTAAAGAATGTATTTTTCCATTTTCAGTTTGATGAAAGTGATTTAAATAAAAAATTGTGTGAATTTAGTTCTGGACAAAAAACGAGAATTGCGCTGGTTAAACTGTTATTGACAAAACCAGATATCTTATTATTGGATGAACCGACAAACCATTTGGATATTGCAGCTATTGAATGGCTTGAAAATTATGTGAAGCATTATCCTTTCGCGGTTGTTTTAGTGAGTCACGACCGAATGTTCTTGGATCATGTTGTAGATGAAATCGTGGAAATTGAGTTTGGTAAAACTCAAAGATATGTGGGGGATTACTCGCATTATTTGAAGGCAAAAGATGAATATCTAAAAAAGAATCATGAAGCGTATATTCGTCAGCAACAAGAGATTCATCGTTTAGAAGATTTGATTGAAAAATTCCGCTATAAAAAGAATAAGGCCGCTTTTGCCAAGAGTAAGCAGAAATATTTAGATCGCATGGATAGAATTGAAGATAGTACTTCAGATACAAGTCAGATGAAGGCTGTGTTTACTTGCGCAAGAAAAGGTGGTAAGCAGGTTCTTGAAGTGGAAGATTTACAGGTTGGTTATGATAAAGTGCTGTCTGATGTTTCTTTTCAGTTATTGCAAGGACAAAGAATGGCTATCGTTGGTCCTAATGGAATAGGTAAATCAACTTTGATCAAGACTTTGGTGAAAGAACTGCCTGCAATATCAGGTAGCTTTAAATTTGGTCATCAAATTGATGTAGGGTATTTCAATCAGGAAAGTGCTCAGATGAAGTCGAATAAGAATGTATTGGATGAATTGTGGGATATGGATCCGGATGCAACACAAACACAGATTCGTAATACGTTAGCGAGTTTCCTTTTTACACAGGATGAAGTGTTTAAAGAAGTGAATGATTTATCGGGTGGAGAAAGAGTTCGATTGGCTTTGGCAAAATTAATGTTAGAGCATGATAATGTTTTATTATTGGATGAACCTACAAACCACTTAGATATTCCGGCGAAAGAAGCTTTGGAGTCCGCTTTAGAAAAATATGATGGAACAATTCTATTTGTGTCGCATGACCGTATGTTTTTAAAGAAGATGGCTACACGTGTACTAGAAATGGGTTCAATCAGTAAAGTGTATGATTTGAATTACGAAGAGTACTTAGAAAAAAAGGCAAGTAATGAACTTGTGGAATCGGTTGCCAAGGTTGAAAAAGAAGTGAAGCCGCAAACGGTATCTTTCACGGATTTAAAAGCAATTAAGAATCGTGTCGCAAAACTAGAAGTGCTTTTAGAGGAAGCAGAACAAGATTTAGAGGCAATGCGAGAATTGAGATATGAACCAGAATATTATCAAGATTATCGTAAGATGGAAGAGTTAGATGCGAAAATAGATGATAAACACAACGAAATTGCTGCATTGATGCAAGAGTGGGAAGAAAAAATGGCTATGTTGGAATAGGGTGTCAATTCGGCACTCTTTTTTTGAAAAAATAGTTGCATTTAAAAATATGCTGTGGTAATATAAATGGGCACTGATAAATGGACTCTTAGCTCAGCTGGCAGAGCAACTGACTCTTAATCAGTGGGTCTGGGGTTCGAATCCCCAAGAGTCCACCATTTATGTGTTTAAGTCGATTTACTCGGCTTTATTTTTTTGAAAAAAGATATTGAATAAACCATATGTGTGTGGTATTATCAATAAGTAAAAGAAATGGAAAGATAGAAGCACCCCTTCTCACCTGATGTCTAAGGGACATAGGTTTACGGCCAATTCAGTTTGAATTCGTTTAAAAGAGTGATGGGTGTGGAATGCACCCATTTTCTTTTTGGAAAAATGAAAAAGGATGGTGTCGAATATCAATAATAGAAAAGTTGCCCCAAATAATGTAAACGATGATTTGTTTAACGAAAAGATTCCGTTTAGAGAAGTTCTTGTCATCAATGCGAATGGAGAACAATTGGGAGTTATGTCAAAAAAAGAAGCATTGGACATTGCATACAAACAAAATTTAGATTTGTTGTGTGTAGCACCCAAGGCGCGTCCGGCCGTGTGTAAAGTTTTAGACTATGGTCGTTATCATTTCGAACAACAGAAAAAAGCAAAAGAAGCTAAGCGTAAGCAACATGTTGTTGAAGTTAAATCTTTGCGTTTATCGCCGATTATCGATACACACGATTTTGAAACAAAAGTTCGTCAGACGTCAAAATGGATCGAAGCGGGTATGAAAGTAAAGATTGATATGCGATTCCGTGGTCGTTTGATCACTCGCTTGGAAGTTGGTCGTAAGATCATGAATGACTTCATCGAAGCTATGGATGAAGTAGCTATCGTTGAGAAAAAACCTTCAATGGAAGGTAATACGATGTCAACAGTGTTGGCACCTAAAAAGAAGTAAGGAGGACTAGACTATGCCTAAAATGAAGAGCCACAGAGGATTAGCAAAACGTGTAAAAAAGACAGGTTCTGGAAAATTAAAGAGATCTCACGCTTATACATCTCACCGTTTCCATGGAAAGACTAAGAAACAACGTCGTCACTTAGCTAAACCAGGTACTGTACATGCTACAGATTACAAACGTATTAAGGAAATGTTAGTTAAGTAATTAAGGAGGATATAAAGAATGGCAAGAGTTAAAGGTGGAACAGTTTCACGCGCTCGTAGAAAAAAAGTGTTGAAACTTGCCAAAGGATACTTTGGATCAAAACATACATTATACAAAACTGCAAATGAGCAGGTAATGCATTCATTCAGATATGCATTCAACGACCGTCGTAAGTTAAAAGGAAACATGCGTAAAATCTGGATTACACGTATTAATGCAGCTGCACGTATGAATGACTTATCATACTCTCGTTTAATGCACGGATTAAAATTAGCTAATATTGCTATCAACCGTAAAATGTTAAGTGAAATGGCTATTCACGATGCTGAAGGCTTCACTAAACTTTGCGAAGAAGCAAAAGCAGCTTTAAATGCATAATTAAACTGTCGTAAGACAGTTTTTTTGTTTTTTTGTTGACAAATTATTCTGTATAGGGTATAACTTAAGTTGTTAGATGAAACTAACTTTCGCTAAATGCAATTATGGAATCGCTCTTTTCACTTGTTTAATAATTTGATTTCATAAGATGAGGACATTTTAAAAATGTCCTTTTTTGTTTACAAATTAAAAAAGTAAGATTATACTAACTGTAAGTTAGAATCAACTAATTCTAACTTACATTCATAGTTCTTAGGAGGTATATTATGAAAGACGGATGGAAAAACAAAACAATGTGGACATTTATTGGAGGTGCAGCGACAGCTCTAGCTGGGTCTAAGTTTTTAAAAAGTAACACAGCCCATGATTTAGCTGTTAAAGGTTTAGCTGGTGGAATGAAGCTTAAATCGGACACAACTTATAAGTATGAGACAATTAAAGAGGATGCAAAGGATTTATTAGAAGAAGCCAAAGTTCAAAACGAAGGCGAATAAAATGAGTAGTTTTACTATTGCCCATGACATTCCGGGTCGAATGCGAATTCGCTATGGAAAGAATAAGTTTTCTAGTGTTCAGGGCGAAGTTTTAAAAAAGGATCTTTATGCATGGCCTATGATTGAGAGTGTGGAGGTCAACAACGTTACGGGTAGTGTTTTGATGTTGTATGACAAAGCACAAAAAGGCTTGTTACTGAATAAACTAAAGGATTTAGATATCCAATATCTTCAAAATGCAGATACTTCTTCGATTGTAGTTCATTCACAATCACCAGAAGCTATTGCGATGAATCGAGAATATATGAATCGGTTCTTTAAGATTATTGGTAAACGTTATTTCATTAAATGGTTTTTACCAATGGGACTTGGCAATGCGATTACGATTTATAAGTCCATTCAGTTTATTCGAGAAGGATTAAATTCACTTTTACAATGTAAGATCAATGTTCCTTTATTGGATGCCACAAGCATTGGTGTAAGTTTAATTCAAAAGAATTATACGATTGCTGGAAACATCATGATGTTACTAAATATTTCTGATTTGTTAGAAGATTACACACGTAAGAAAACAAAATTGGAATTATCCAATAGTTTATCGATTCAATTTGATAAAGTGTGGATTTTAGAAGATGGTGTAGAACAAGAGATTGCCATGTCTAAGCTTCAAAAAGGGGATGTAGTCATCTCACAAATGGGGTCTATGATTCCAATCGATGGAGAAGTCGTGGATGGAGAAGCAATGATCAATGAATCTAGCTTTACGGGAGAGCCTCTTTCTAAACATGTAAAGAAAAATGACACAGTATTTGCGGGTACTTTAGTTGAAGAAGGTAAACTGTTTATTCGTGTTCGTAATTTACAAGATGAAAGTCGCATTAGTAATATTGTTAAGATGATTGATACAAATGAATCATTAAAGGCAAGTATTCAAGCTAAGGCTGAGCATTTGGCAGATTCTATTGTTCCGTTTAGTTTTTTAGGTTTCTTTGGCGTTTTAGCTTTGACAAGAAATGTAACACGCGCAACATCAGTATTGATGGTGGACTATTCTTGTGCCATTCGATTATCGACTTCCATTGCGGTTATTAGTGCTATGTTAGAAGCTAGTAAACGAAATGTTTTAGTAAAAGGTGGTAAGTATTTAGAGGCAATCAAAGATGCGGATGTGATTGTCTTTGATAAGACGGGTACTTTGACAAACGCAAATCCAACCGTAAAGAAAGTAGTTCCTTTAAATGGGTATACGCGTGATGAAGTATTAAGAATTGCAGCTTGTCTTGAAGAGCATTTTCCTCATAGTGTAGCCAACGCGATTGTAAACCAGGCAAAAAAAGAAGGCTTGATTCATGAAGAAGAGCATGCCAAGGTTGAATATATCATTGCGCATGGTATTGCGACAAGTCTTTATGGTAAGCGTGCCATTATTGGTAGCGATCATTTTGTGTTTGAAGATGAAGGTATCGAAAGAACGAAAGATATAGATGATGTCATTCGTTCTTGTGAAAATGAAGGTGCAGGATCTTTGATTTATCTTGCAATCGACAATCAAGTCGCTGGAATTATCAGTATTTATGATCCTTTAAAGGTTGAGGCAAAACAAGCTATTCATAATTTAAAAACATTAGGAATGACTAAAGTCGTTATGTTGACAGGGGATTGTGATAGTGCCGCAAAAGCAGTGGCTCATGAATTGGATTTAGATGATTATCGTGCATCAGTTTTACCAGAAGATAAGGCTGCATATATTCAGATGTTGAAAGACCAAGGTCATACTGTCATTATGGTCGGAGATGGAATCAATGATACACCAGCTCTATCTACGGCAGATGTTTCTATTTCTATGCAGGATAGTTCAGATTTAGCTCGAGAACTCGCGGACATTACACTTGTTTCAAGCAATTTAAATGAGCTTGTTATACTTCGTCGACTTGCTATGAATTTATTCGAGCGTATTCATGCGAATTATCGTTTTATCGTGGCTTTTAATTCAAGCTTGATTGGACTAGGTGCTTTAGGCTTGATGAGTCCAAACACTACAAGCTTATTACATAATGGAAGTACGTTTGCGATTGCTGCATCATGTACGCGTAATTATTTATAATAAAAACTGGATTTTTTGATCCAGTTTTTTTCTATATAGCCTTTGAAATATATCCAACGTTAGATAAAGTATTGATTAATTCATCTGTTGGATGTTGTTGTTTAGATAATATAGTCACGGTATTATCTTCCGTGTTTACT
>NZ_DBMEXE010000089.1:0-6083 GCF_056804935.1 Holdemanella sp.
CACTATATATTCAAAGATATTCCTGTTCGTAATGAATTTGGTATGATTGCCACTATACATACTTTTGGAAGAGACCTTAAATGGAATCCACACATCCATTGTCTTATTCCTGAATTGATCTATTCTTTTAAAAAAGATAAAATCAAAACATTTCATCATTTCAATTTTACTAAGCTTAGAAAAACTTTTCAGTTTGAATTAATCCGACTCATACAAGAAGCCGGTGGATTAAAGAAACCTGAAGAAAAGAACAGACTCTATAAGAATCATCCCAAAGGATTCTATGTCTATGCCAAATTCAAATCAGATGACAATGATTCCAACAATGCCTCATCTAATAAAAACAGTAAAGATATTCAAGGCTGCGTAAACTACTTCATTCGCTATGCCGGAAGGCCTGCAATGGCTGAAAACAGAATCACAGAATACAATAAAGAATCAAAGACTGTCAGCTGATTCTACAATGATCATAAGGATGAGAAAAGATATGATGTCACAGATAATGTGATCGACTTTATAAATCGTCTCATCATACATATACCAGACTACCATTTCTTAACCACTCGATATTATGGATTCTATGCCAATGCATCTAAGAAAACATTGGACAAAGTTCATGCACTTCTTGGAATCAAAAAGAATAAGGATTATTCTCGTGAAACCAGAAAAAAGAAATTAAAAAACAAACTCAATAAATTCAGATACCGCACACACTTGATTGATTCTTTTAACAGAGACCCAATTCAATGTAAATGTAAAGCCACAATGCAGTATACTTATACATATAATCCATTCAAGGACAAAAGAAATGACAGAACATACAGAAAAGAATGTATTGATGAAATGATTCAAATGTATAAAAGAAGATTATGATTAACAAGAACTCCATACTAAACAAGGCTATTTACAATAGTCTGTTTTGTCATGCCTATATAATGCTAGATTCAAATAATTCAGTCATTTTTAAATCTCCAGATTCAACTTCTCCGAAGCCAATTTCTTAATATAAAAAAGACCCCGAAGGGTCTTAATTAGCTAAAGTTCTTAGTGAAATACTACTTTTTGAATTCAACAGCTGGTAAGTTGTAGAAAGTCTTGTCTCCAAGGTATTCAGCAACGTTAACAGTTCCACGTTGGTTCAATTCGTCTTCAATACGCATTAAACGGTTGTATTTAGCAATACGGTCTGTACGGCTTAATGAACCAGTCTTGATTTGTCCTGCGTTCAATCCAACAGCGATGTCAGCGATTGTAGTGTCTTCAGTTTCTCCTGAACGGTGAGATACGATGCAAGTGTATCCGTGTTTCTTAGCCATTTCGATAGCGTCGAATGTTTCAGTTAAAGTACCGATTTGGTTAACTTTGATTAAGATCGCATTAGCGATTCCTTTTTCGATTCCTTCGTAAAGGATTGAAGGGTTAGTTACGAATAAGTCATCACCAACTAATTGTACTTTGTCTCCTAGACGGTCAGTTAATTTTTTCCATCCGTCCCAGTCGCTTTCTCCTAATCCATCTTCGATAGAGATGATTGGGTATTTAGCGATCCATTCTTCGTACATGTCGATCATTTCATCGCTAGTCTTAGTTCCTTGACCAGATTTTTTCAATTCATATAATCCAGTTTCAGTGTTGTGGAATTCAGAAGCAGCAACGTCCATTGCGATCTTCATATCTTTTCCTGGAACATATCCAGCAGCTTCCATAGCTTCAACTAATAATTCAAGAGGTTCTTCGTTTCCATCTTTACAGCTTGGAGCGAATCCACCTTCGTCACCAACGTTAGTGTTGTATCCTTTTTTCTTTAATACAGATTTTAAAGCGTGGAAAGTTTCAGCAGCCATACGAACAGCTTCTTTTTCACTCTTAGCACCAACTGGCATAATCATGAATTCTTGGAAATCTACTGTAGAGTCAGCGTGTGATCCACCGTTGATAACGTTGCACATAGGAACTGGCAATGTTTTTCCGTTGAATCCACCGAAGTATTTGTATAAAGGTTCTCCGTAGAAATCAGCAGCTGCTAAAGCACAAGCCATAGAAACACCTAAAGTAGCGTTAGCACCTAAATTTTTCTTGAATGGGTCTCCATCCAATTCTAACATTGTTTTGTCAATTAATACCTGGTCACGGCAATCCATACCGATAATTTTTGGAGCAATTTTAGTGTTTACGTTTTCAACAGCTTTAGTTGTTCCTTTTCCCAAGTAACGAGCTTTATCTCCATCACGTAATTCTAAAGCTTCACGAACACCAGTACTTGCACCACTTGGTACCATAGCACGTCCGTAAGCACCAGATTCTGTAGTTACTTCAACTTCAACAGTTGGATTTCCACGTGAATCTAGAACTTCACGAGCATATACATCAACAATAATAGGCATAATTAAAATATCCTCCTCTAAGCCTTAAGCTAATAAAATAATAGCACGCAAGCCATCTAAAATCAACGATTATAGGCTCTGAAAGCGGTTTTAACTTCCTCCTGGTTCTCATCAGTAAACACAAAGCGGAAATGTTTTATTCCATACGATTCATAATCTTTTCGATTTTCAATTTCATTCATAATATTCACATCATATAATCGCATGTGACAATCTTTATCTCCAAATAAAAAGACACGCTTTCCATCTAAGCCTTCAAGCTCATAACGATGATGATGGCACAAACCGCAATTCATTCTCTTACCATCTTTTAAAGCCGTATTTACAGGACAATGTTTCATCGTCATCAAGCGTCGTTTCTGATATAAAGTCTTATAGACTGGAGCATCAAAATGATAACGATTCGAAAAGCCCTTCATTATTTCTTCAACCTGATACTTGTCACACTCATCACTGATTACACAACTTTCATATCCCATTTCTAAGATAGCAGCCACACTATATGAATTGGAAACATTTAATGAATCTACAATTTTTCCTTTACCTAGATGCGCATTCACAAATCCATCAACACTCGTTATATTTGATTTTTCTAAGATTTGATTACTGTTAAACATTTCACTCACATAACAAGAAGAATCATCAACCTTTTGATTCATTGAATTAATTTCAAACAAATCAAATGAGGTTTTACTTTTCTGTGGAATATAACTATATTCTTTTTCAACAAGCGGCTCCTGTTTTAAACAAGCCTCTTTCATTTTTTCAAGAGCATTCCTACGAAGTTGGTTCATAACTGAAATCGGAAAATAAATATCTTTACCCAAATGATATTCAATATGATCAAAACTTGCCCAACTATCTTTTGTCTTAGAAAACTGTTTGTTTAACGTTTCTTCATCCGTTGCACGCTTTAAAGCCTGTACACTATCAATTTCAGTAGAAACACAAACGCTCGTCGAATCCTTATACACTTCCATTACCATCGGCTTTCCAACTGCACTACAAGTTACTATCGCATTAACCTTGCTTTGACGATTGGATGTACGAATTCTTTCATCAATTATTTTATTCAATTCAGAATCCATTGTTTTACGAACAATACTACCTACATGAACCCCTACTGGTCCTTCGATTAGAACTGTATTATTTTTAGGCATGAAAGAAATCAACTTTTGTTTCTTATCATACATAAAATTCACATGACAACCCAAGTTCTCTTTTTCAAAACGAATTCCATCATTTTGATGCAGATCTTGACTTAATTGAATGCAAATCTTATTTTTATTTACCTTTACAACCTTGCCAATTTCAATTCCCTGATGATTACAAGTTTTACTATTCATTAATTCTTTGCCACTAGCCCTATACATATGACCTACAGTATATTCTCGATTGAATGTAACACGTAAGTTTTGTTTGTCCTCAACATTTCGTTCCATATTCTCTAATACCTTTTTGACTTGTGAAACACTCTCATAAACATATGGAGCGCTCTTCATTCGCCCTTCAATTTTTAACGAACAAACCCCCATATCCGCTAATGTATTCACTTCATCAATCAAAGATAGATCTTTTGGACTCAATACATATTCTCCATGCGTATCCACTTTATTTCCATCTTCATAAAGGGTGTATTTCATTCGACATGGTTGCGCACACATTCCACGATTTCCACTTCGTCCATAATGTACACTTGAAAAATAACATTGCCCCGAATAACAAATGCATAAAGCTCCATGCGCAAAAACTTCCACTTCAATACCTGTATCTACACATGCTTGAATTTCTTCTTTTGTACATTCTCTAGCTAAAACAACACGTTGAACACCTAATTTTTTTAGTTGTTCAATTTGATAAGGATTAGAAACTGAAAGTTGTGTAGAAGCATGTAGCACCAAATTGGGTAGTCTATGATGCAAAAGATGGATAAAACCTAAATCTTGAATGATCAACGCATCTACACCAAAAGAATGAACCTTTTTTGCCATATTGTAGGCATCCTCTATTTCATCCTCATATAATATTGTATTCATCGTAATATATACTTTTACACCACACAAATGACATCTTTCAATAACTTCTTTTGTAGTTTCTAAGTCAAAATTATTTGCAAATGCTCTAGCTCCAAAACTTGGCAAGCCAAAATAAACAGCATCACATCCTGCTGCTAATGCTGCATTTAATGCTTCCATACTTCCTACGGGCGCTAATATTTCTGGTCTCATTTTCCTTGCTCCTTTCAAAATAAAAGCTACAGATACAATCTATAGCTAGTCTTTATTATTTTGATAATACTTTTTAATTGCCTCAAAAGTTTCTTGTGAAATCACATGTTCAATACGACAAGCATCTTCCGTCGCAATATTTTTAGGTACCCCAATATTTTGTAGCATATCTGAAAAGAAAGTATGACGCGCATATGTTTCTTCTGCGATTCTCTTTCCTTCTTCACTTAAAGTTAAAAATTTACTAACATCTAAAACAATTAATCCTTGCTCAGACAATAATTTTACGGCATGTGAGACGCTAGGCTTAGAAAAACCCAAATAACTTGCGACATCAACACTACGAACATGATCTAAACATTTTGATAAAACTAATATGGCTTCTAAATAATCTTCCATCGATTCGCCTAACTGCATATTCATTACTCCTCTAATTCTTTTCTTTAATTTTAAGCTAGTCCTCTTTTAAAGTCAATTGTCATGACATATAATAGTTATATGAACGATACAAAACTAACAATCGCAAATGCGCTATTAAACTTATTAAAAACACAACCCTTAAACAAGATTACAGTCACTCAAATCACAAAGGAATCAAATTTAACACGACAGACTTTTTATCGTAATTTTGAAGATAAAGAAGATCTAGTAAACTGGTATTTTGAAAAGCTATGTCTAGACTCTTTTAAAGAAATGGCTGATCAAACCACTTTAAAAGAAGCTTTAATTAAGAAATTCACTTTTATTCAAAGCCAAAACACATTCTTTAAAGAAGCCTTTAAAGAAGATGACTACAATTCTTTGACAAACTATGATTATCGCTGTATCTATGATTTCTACAAAAAGAAAATCGAAACAAAGACGACAATTGATCCACAACTAGACTTTCTACTTCAAATGTATTGTCATGGATCTATTGAAATGACTAAATCCTGGGTCGAAAAAAATATGTATCTAGATATAGAAACGCTAGTCAATATGTTGATTGAATCCATGCCCGAAAGATTGAAACAATATATCAATCTTTAACTACAATACCTAAAAGTTTCACAAATTCAAGCGCTTGGGATGAATTCACGACAACACCTGTTAATTTATCACTCGACACCGCAATGTTTTCAATTTCACAGCTTGAGAAATCAAGCTCTTTTAATTTTGTGTTAAACCATTCCGTTGAATTTAATATACATTTATCAAATGAAGTCTTTTTAAAATCACATTGAACAAATCCTGAACCCGTTAAATCATTGATGTCAAATGCACACTCTTTAAATGTACTGCCACCAAAGTTACAATAATGTCCTTTGCATAATTGAAATAATGTATCTTGCACTAAGCTTTGTGAAAGTTCCATTCCACTGATTCGACAAGAAATGAAATGAACACGACTTAAACTACATTGATTCAAGTGTACATTTTCAAATTCACAATGATCAAAAATAATATCCATATATTCAATAAAGCTAAAGCT
>NZ_DBMEXE010000090.1:0-6063 GCF_056804935.1 Holdemanella sp.
AATAAGACACTTGAACTTGAAGTACAAGTGGATCCATCTTTGATTGCAGGTATTAAAGTACAGGCAAATGATTTAGTGATGGATAATACGGTCATTGCGAAGATTGACGCAATGAAGGAAGCAATTAATAGATAAGCAGGTGATATGATGAGTTTAAATCCAGCAGAGATTTCAAAATTAATCAAAGCTCAGATTCAAAGTATCGACCAGGATCTTGAAATGAATGAAAGTGGTACTATCCTAACAGTAGGTGATGGTATCGCAACGGTATATGGATTGAAAAATGCCATGATGAGTGAATTGTTGTTATTCCCTCACGATGTATATGGTATGGTCATGAACTTAGAAGACGAACAAGTAGGTGTCGTATTACTAGGTGATAATTCCGATATCAAAGAAGGTGACGTTGTAAAACGTACAGGTCACATCATTGAAGTTCCAGTTGGTGATAGTTTGATGGGTCGTGTTGTCAATGCATTAGGACAACCGATTGATGGTTTAGGTGAAATCAAAACAGATAGAACACGTCCAGTAGAACGTGTGGCCCCAGGTGTAATGACAAGAAAGAGTGTATCGGTTCCATTACAAACGGGTTTAAAAATTATTGACTCTATGATTCCAATTGGTCGTGGACAACGTGAGTTGATCATTGGTGACCGTCAGACTGGTAAAACAGCAATCGCAATCGATACGATTTTGAATCAAAAAGGTCAAAATGTAAAATGTATTTATGTAGCGATTGGTCAAAAGGCAAGTACTGTAGCTCAAATCGTTGAAAAATTAAAACAACACGGAGCTATGGAATATACTACGATCGTAGCGGCTACTGCATCTGAAGCAGCGCCATTACAATATATTGCACCTTATGCAGGTTGTGCAATGGGTGAAGAATGGATGGAAAACGGAGAAGACGTATTAATTGTTTATGATGACTTATCAAAACATGCCGTAGCTTACCGTACACTGTCTTTACTTCTTCGTCGTCCTCCTGGACGTGAAGCGTATCCTGGAGATGTATTCTACTTACATTCACGTTTATTAGAGCGTGCTGCACGTTTAAATGAGAATTATGGTGGTGGATCTTTAACAGCTTTACCAATTATTGAAACACAGGCCGGAGATATCTCTGCCTATATTCCTACAAACGTAATTTCAATTACGGATGGACAGATTTTCTTGAAAACAGATATGTTTAATGAAGGCGTTCGTCCAAGTGTAGATAGTGGTTTAAGTGTAAGTCGTGTAGGTAGTGCTGCACAGACAAAAGCTATGAAACAGGTTTCTGGTTCATTAAAGCTTGAACTAGCTCAATATCGTGAAATGGAATCTTTTGCGAAGTTTGGTTCAGATTTGGATGCGAGTACAAAAGATGTATTGGATCATGGTGCAAGATTAACTCAATTATTGATTCAAAAACAATATTCACCATTAACAGTGCCTGAACAAGTATTATCTTTGTATGCTGCAAAAAATAGATATTTAAAACCTGTTGAAGTAGACCAAGTTGGTGAATTTGAACAAGGAATGTTGGAGTATGTACATCGTGAATATCCTTATGTTTTAGATCAGATTGAAATGAAAAAGGCAATTGACGATGAATTAGAAGCGGATATTAAGAAGGCTTTGGATGCATACGCAAAACAATATGCACTAGAAAAGGGTGCGCAACATGGCACAGAGTAGACAGGCTATTCAAGCCCGAATCAGTTCCGTTAGTTCAACTAAAAAAATCACAAAAGCAATGCAGCTGATTGCTTCAAGTAAATTAACTAGACAAAGACAAATTATGGAAGAAAACCGTAGTTATGCACAAGGTCTTCAAGAACTATTCACAATGGTACTTCGTAGTGCTGGAGATGATTCTATGTATTTAAATGAGAATCAAGGAAAGCCAAGCTTTATCTTTGTGATCACAAGTGATATGGGACTTTGTGGTGGCTACAACGCAAACGTGTATCGTATGATACAAGATGAGTTTTCTGAAAAGGATCATGTAGTTATGATAGGGATTCGTGGTTCTGCATGGATTTCAAAAAGAAACTACAACGTTAAAAATGTATTAAGTGATCTTGACGAGGATGATGTATATGATGCTTTATCGAAATGTATGCAGGATGCATTAGACTTGTTTGAAAAGAAAGAAATTTCAAAAATTCAAATTTTATATACGCACTATAAGAACACATTGACATTTGTTCCTACTTTAGAAACGGTTTTACCTGTTTCTAAGCCTCAGGAAGAAAAGAAGTCAGGTATGCATGCGGATATGATTTTTGAACCAGATAAGGAAACCATGTTACAAAACATGATTCCTATGGTGACAAAATCAATCCTTTATTCTCGTTATCTAGAGAGTAAAACAAGTGAACAGGCTTCTCGAAGAATGGCAATGGAGAGTGCAACTGACAATGCAGAAGAATTGCAGGATAATCTTGAACTTGCATATAACCGTGTACGTCAAGGAGCTATCACGCAAGAAATCACTGAAATTGTCGGTGGTGCAAATGCACTTTCATAAAGGAGGGTAAACATGAGTCAAAATATTGGAAAAGTCGTTGAGATCATTGGTCCGGTTGTGGATATTCAATTTTCACAAAATAATTTACCAGATTTATTAACGGCAATTGAAATTGAACGCCCAAATGAAGAAAATCTAATTGTAGAAGTCGAACAAGATATCGGTGCTGATAGAGTACGTTGTATTGCGATGGGAAGTACAGATGGTTTGGTTCGTGGTATGGATGCCATTGATACTAAAAAACCAATTCAGGCTCCTGTCGGAGAAAATGTATTGGGTCGTATGTTTAATGTTTTGGGTAAACCAATTGATGGTTTAGGTGATGTAGATGCTCAAACTATGCCAATTCATAGAAAGGCACCAGCATTTGATGAACAAAGTACAACAAGCGAACCATTGGAAACAGGTATTAAAGTTATTGACTTACTATGTCCTTACGCAAAGGGTGGTAAGATTGGATTGTTCGGTGGTGCCGGAGTAGGTAAAACCGTATTGATTCAAGAGTTGATCCACAATATTGCCAAAGAACATGGTGGTAAATCCGTTGTAGTAGGCGTTGGAGAAAGAACTCGTGAAGGAAATGATATGTATCACGAGATGAAAGACAGCGGCGTATTAGATAAAACAGTATTGGTTTATGGACAGATGAATGAAAGTCCAGGAGCCAGAATGCGTGTTGGATTAACTGGTCTAACAATGGCAGAATATTTCCGTGATGTAGAACACCAGGACGTATTATTGTTTATTGATAATATCTTCCGTTTTACACAGGCAGGATCTGAAGTTAGTGCCTTATTAGGACGTGTTCCTAGTGCTGTAGGATATCAGCCTACATTAGCTACAGAAATGGGACAGTTGCAAGAAAGAATCACATCAACAAAAGATGGCTCTATCACTTCTGTACAGGCTATTTATGTGCCTGCGGATGATTTGACTGACCCAGCTCCAGCAACAACATTCTCTCACTTGGATGCAAAAACGGTATTAGACCGTGACATTGCGGCATTAGGTATTTATCCTGCCGTAGATCCACTTGAATCAAGTTCACGTATTTTGGATCCACTTGTAGTTGGTGAAAAGCACTATAAAGTAGCCCGTGGAGTTCAAAATATTCTACAGAGATATAAAGATTTACAGGATATCATTGCCATCTTAGGTATGGATGAATTAAGTGAAGAAGATAAGAAAGTTGTTAACCGTGCACGTCGTGTTCGTAACTTCTTGTCTCAACCATTTAATGTTGCCGAAGTATTCTCTGGTATTCCTGGAAAATATGTACCTTTGGAAGATACAATTCGCAGTTTCGAACGCTTATTAGCAGGTGAATTTGATGATCTTCCAGAACAAGCATTCATGTTTGTTGGAACAATTGAAGAAGCACAGGAAAAAGCTAAAAAAATGGCTGGTGAATAGTCATGATTGCTTTTAAAGTAGTAACACCAAAAGGCGAATATTTAAAGCAGGAAGTCAAAAGTATCCATGTAAAGACGGTGGTTGGAGAAACAACAATTTTACCAAATCACATGCCTATCTTTGCATCTTTGGTGCCTTGTAAGCTTGTTTTGAAAAACGAAAATGATGAAGAAGAAATCTTTGCGATTTCTGGTGGCTTTTTACAATTCAACAAAAATGAAGGCATGATTCTAGCTGATGCGATCGAAGGAAAAAAAGATATCGATCTTGAGCGTGCAAAAAAATCAATGGAACGTGCTAAAGAGCGTTTAGAGAAAAAAGATTCAGATACAAATCTAAAAAGAGCTCAGTTATCATTGGAAAGAGCAATTAATAGAATTCATGTATATGGCGAGTAATCCTCGCCATTTTCTTTTATTAAATTTTAGCAAACTTGTTGCATCAGTGCTAAAAATGAGTATAATAGTATTTAGCAGTTAGAACAGTTAAGTGCTAAAAGGAGGATGAATTATGTTACAACCTTTACATGATTATGTTTTATTAAAGAAAGAGAAAGAAGAAAAAACTACGGCAAGTGGAATCATTTTGACAAGTGGAAAAGAAAAGTCAAAGCTTGCAGTTGTCGCAAGTATTGGTGCAGATGTTAAAGATGCTGGATATGCTTGTGGAGATAAAGTTTTATATAAAGAATATTCAGGAACCACAATGAAGATTGATGATGAAGAATTCATTGTCATCAAAGATGAAGATATCATTGCAGTAAGTAAGTAGTAGGAGGTAATGAATTATGGCTAAAGAAGTACGTTTTTCAAAAGATGCTCGTGAATCCATGTTAAGAGGTGTTAACACATTAGCAAATGCAGTTCGTGTTACTTTAGGTCCTAAAGGACGTAATGTTGTTCTTGAAAAGGAATATGGATCCCCATTGATCACAAATGATGGTGTAAGTATTGCCAAAGAAATTGAATTGGAAGATAAGTTTGAAAATATGGGTGCTAAATTGGTATATGAAGTTGCCAATAAGACAAATGATACAGCTGGAGATGGAACAACAACAGCTACAATTTTAGCTCAAAGTATGATTGAAAATGGTTTACGTCAAGTGGATCGTGGAGCAAATCCTGTATTGATGCGTGAAGGTATTGAAAAAGCAGCTAAGGCTGTGAGCGAGTATATCTTGTCCGTGTCTAAAAAAGTAGAAAGCAGTAAAGATATTGCCAATGTTGCGACAATTTCATCTGGATCGGAAGAAATTGGTAAGATTATTGCGGATGCGATGGAAAAAGTTGGTCGTGATGGTGTTATTTCAACAGATGATTCAAAGGGATTTGAAACAGAACTTGAAATTAGTGAAGGTATGCAGTATGACAAGGGCTATGTTTCTCCATATATGGTGAGTGATCGTGAAAAAATGGAAGCTACAATGGAAAATGCTTATGTATTAGTAACGGATCAAAAGATTACAAACATTCAGGAAATCTTACCTTTACTTGAACAATTGGTTCAGGCAAATCGTGCGTTATTGATTATTGCGGAAGATTTAGAAAATGAAGTAGTTTCTACTTTGGCATTAAATAAACTTCGTGGAACATTCAATGTAGTTGCGACTAAAGCTCCAGGCTTTGGTGACAACCAAAAAGAAATGTTGCAAGATATTGCGATTATGACAGGTGCTAAATTCTATTCAAAAGATTTGAATATGGAATTAAAAGATATGCAGTTATCGGATTTGGGTACAGTTAAAAAGATTGTTGTCACAAAAGATAATACAACAATGATTGGTGGAGCTGGAAGTAAAGAAGATGTGGCTGCTCGTGTAGCTGAAATTGAAGCACAAATGGAAAACACTACAAGTGATTATGATAAGAAACGTATGGCAGAGCGTTTAGGTAAATTATCAAATGGTGTTGCGATCATTAAAGTGGGTGCTGCAACTGAAAGTGAATTGAAAGAAAAGAAACTTCGTATTGAAGATGCGTTGAACTCAACTCGTGCTGCTGTTAGTGAAGGTATTGTAGTTGGTGGTGGAGCTTGTTTAGTAAAGGCATATGTTGCTTTGAAAGATGAAGTAAAATCGGATGTAGTTGATGTACAAAAAGGTATTAAAGTTGTATTTGATGCATTGTTAGCTC
>NZ_DBMEXE010000091.1:0-359 GCF_056804935.1 Holdemanella sp.
CACCCCCATATTTATATTTTATATGATTTTACCTCATTATTAACATGCATTTTTTCCTAATATTAGGAAATTTCCTAGTACAAGGAAGGAAGCTTCAAAGAATTAAAAATCTTTTCGAATATAATTATCCATGGTGATTCGCATGACAAAAGAAATTCGACATTTTTCAAAAAATAAAAACCTACACTTGATACTTTCAATTATCATGACCGTATTAAGTGCTTTTATTCAAGTATACGTAATTCAAGTCTTTATGAATCCGTGCAATTTATTGTCTAGTGGATTTACCGGAGTTGCGATATTAATTCATAAAATCTGTAATTTATTTAACATCAATTTTTCTATTTCATTAGGAATTC
>NZ_DBMEXE010000091.1:369-970 GCF_056804935.1 Holdemanella sp.
GATTTGTATTCTTGAGTTGCCTACAGTTTGGACTTGTATCATTCTTTTTAAATATTTTCTCTTTTACTCCCTTCTTTGATGATCTAGTCCTAAACGTATTATTTGGTGGATTCTTATATGGAATTGGTATTACACTTGCTTTAAAGGCAGATGGATCTACTGGCGGTACAGACTTTATAGCCCTGTACATTTCTAATAAGATTCATAAAAGTTTGTGGGATTATGTCTTTATTTTTAATACGATTATTTTAATTATTTTCGGTCTTTTCTTTGGATGGGTATATGCGGGATATTCAATTATCTTCCAATTTATTTCAACCCAAACTATTTCCCGTTTCTATCACAGATATGCCCAGATTACTGTTGAAATCACAACCGAAAATCCAGACATTATCACAAAGGCTTATACAGAAAACTTCAAACATGGTATGAGTGTTATTGATGCGTATGGGGCTTACAGTAATAAGAAATTCTATATTTGTAAAACAGTCATTTCGAGCTATGAAGAAGCTGATGTGATTGATTGTGTATTAAATGTAGCGCCAAATGTCATCATTAACTCATATAAGACGAATCATTTTTATGGCAAGTTTTATCATCA
>NZ_DBMEXE010000091.1:980-2872 GCF_056804935.1 Holdemanella sp.
TTGGCTAAAAAATATCAAAGACGCATTATTTGCGCCTTTTCTTTCTTGTTAAATTGTAACTTTTTGAAACCAATTCCATAATTAATGAATCAGATAATGTATCATCTAAAGCCAAAGATATCCAACTCTTGTGATTCATGTGATAAGCCGGATAAATTCCATCAATATCATAGTGTTCTTCGCTTTTTAGATTCATAATGTTTACCATACGGGTATTTCCATCTTTTAAAAGAGCGTCCCACTTCACATACATAATAAGGGAAAACCACTTATTATTGTCTAAATGACGAAAAACACCATTGTCATCCTTCCATGGAAAATCTGGTTTTACTCCATAAGTTTGAAAAATCCGATTCGTAATGCGATTCGCTTGATCATCCGCAAAGAATACGTCTGTACAACATATATCCGCAATTCTTTTTAATATGTCCTTATAAGCATCACGAACTCTACAAACAAAATCCCCATCAAAGGATTCTATGCGTAGTGGCATATATTCTTCATTACTGAAATTATCAATGGCTTTACCTTTTAAAACATCCGATATTTCAATGACAGCTTTAAAATCTCCATCCATAAAATCTTCTGAATAAATATATGTGTTATTCTCAAAACAAAACCCAAATTCTTTCAATTTTTCAAAATCAAATTTCTTTTTTAAAAAGATTTCATCTTCAATTCGTATCATATGAACTCCATTCAAAATTTTCTTTTCCCGCACCAAGCTCAAAGAAATATTTTCCTATCCCCAAATCGACTTGTGACAAAGTTCCACTTTTTACTTTAAAGCTCACTTTATTACCCACACCACTCACTATATATGGTTGTCTATTTAAAGCACTTGGTGCTAATAATAAAGCTTTGATACCCGCGTTAAACCAATCTGGAACTACTCCTTGGTAATGGCTAATTTGATCAGCTGTCTTTGATTTGTGCGGTACCCCCTGTGTTTTTCCATATCCAATCGCAATGACACCATTGACTCTAACATCTTTATCATCTAAATGTTTAAGAGCATTCTTACCATTAAACATGCCTCCGCACCACCATGTATTTAGCCCAAGGCTTTGGGCATACAAAATTAAGTCAGCACCACAATAGCCTATCTTTTCATCTAAACTTGAACATTCTTTGCCTGCAAGAATGATATAGTTTTGTACTGTATTATTCGACATAATTTTAGCCAAACTAGAAATACCATCTGAGTTGTTCATCACGAGTTTCAATGTCAAATCATACAATTCATTGTTTTGTTCAATACGTGCATTTAATAAACTTATTAAATCAACATCTAATGGTTTATCTAAATATTTCCGTACTGTGTGTCTTTTTTCAATCATCATTTTCTCCTAAAATAAGTCTAGCATTGCATCTAGATACATTGCTTCACGAACATGAATTTGGTATTGTGGTTTTACCATATAGTAAAGAATAAATTCTAATAATAGGGCACTTCCTAAATCTCTTCCTTCGATTTTAAAATTTGAATAGCCCATAGGGACATAGATATTTAAAATATCCTCTAAACTAATAAATGCAGGATTTTCCATCACTCTAGAAAAGCGATACCCTTCCTTAGAAAAAGGGGCCTTACATACATGATCCATACAATCAATGCCTAGATTTTGTCTAGAAACCGATTTATAACATTCCTTACGATCTTTACATCCATACCAGCAACATTCGTTACACAGAAATTCTACCTTTGGTTTATATGATTCAGATAGTGAATTCAACTTTTCTAATTGTTTATTCAATCGAAAATCAGGGACTACATACGTAAAGTCTGGATTTTCTACTTCCTTTTCAAAATCATTAAAATCCGTTAATACTTTTGTGGTTGAAGATACAAAATATAGATTCGGATATTTAGATTTCAGATATTTCATCAA
>NZ_DBMEXE010000091.1:2882-6030 GCF_056804935.1 Holdemanella sp.
CATCAATATATCCGAATGAATAATAATTCCATTATTTGTATCTAAACTCAACAATCGACATAATTCATTGCATTTTATATCGGATAAATGTTTTTCTTCAATCAAAGAATTACTAAATGTAAGACGTGAAGATATATTATATTCTTTCATCAAAGCAAATACTTTTTTTGGATCACAATCTGCATAACTGATGCGTCCACCAGACCATATACAATCAGATGGTGAGCCATAAATAGAGCCAATCTTACACCAGTCATAGAAGTATTCTGTTTTATTTTTAAACAGGGGCAAAAACTTTTTATAAAATTCATAGAATTCAAATAAGCCCGGTAAATGATAATATACATTCATATTCTTAACCTCTTGATAAGAGTATTTTACACTTTTATGAGGGAATAATTTAAAATAATTACACTTTTATGAGCGATTATAGAAAAAATCCAACCTTTCGATTGGATTTTATTGAATTTGTGATTTTAAATACGCAAAGATGAATTCATCAAGATCTCCATCTAATACAGATTGAACTTGACTTGTTTCATAACCTGTACGAACATCTTTAACTAAGCTATATGGATGCATGACATAGCTTCGAATCTGGCTTCCCCATTCATTGGCTGACTGCACACCTTTAATTTGAGCAATCTTCTTTTCTTGTTCTTCAATTTCTAATTGATACAAACGAGACTTTAAGACACGCAAACATTCTTCTCTATTTTCATGCTGACTACGTCCATTTTGACATGTAGCCACAATACCCGTTGGCTTATGCACCATACGAACCGCGCTATCTGTTTTATTGATATGCTGTCCTCCAGCACCTGAAGCTCGTTTTGTTTCAACAATTAAGTCTTCTGGCTTGATGTCAATTTCAATTTCATCATTGAATTGAGGCATAACATCTAAACTCGCAAATGAAGTATGCCTTCTAGCTCCTGAATCAAATGGCGAAATACGAACTAAACGATGTACTCCCTTTTCTGATTTCAGATAGCCATAAGCCTTATCTCCTTCGACAAGGAAAGTTACACTTTTAATACCAGCTTCATCCCCTGGTAAATAATCTAGAACAGTTACTTTAAAGCCATGTTTTTCAGCATATCTTGTATACATACGATACAACATGCTTGCCCAGTCACAAGACTCGGTTCCACCAGCTCCAGGGTGAATTTCTAAAATGGCATTGTTTTGATCATATTCATGACTTAATAAGACTTGGATTTCAAAATTCTCGAATTTCTTATCCATATCCGCATATTCTTCTTCGGCAATCATCATCAATTCTTCATCAAATTCAGACTTTAATTCATCAGCCGTATCATTTAGTGAAGTCAATTGTAAATCTAATTCTTCATAACGATCCACAATATCTTTTAATGCGTTTTTTGCACGAATCACTTGTTGAGCTTTTTTTTGATTTTGCCAGAAATCTGGTTCTAAAGTTTGTTTATCATATTCTTCAATCTGTTTATTTTTACTAGATAAGTCAAAGTGACTCACCTAAAGAATGTAATTTCTCTAGGTGAGTACTCACTCCTTGTTTCAATTCATATAGTTCCATCAAGCTGCATGCTCCTTACGAATACGAACCTTTAATAAGAAGAATGTGATTTCACGATCAATTCTTTGATTCATTTCTTCAAACATATCGAATCCTTCTTGTACATATTGTTGTAGAGGGTTATTTTGTGCATAAGAACGCAAATAGATACCACTACGCAATTTATCCATCATATCAATATGGTTGATCCAGTTACGGTCAATATTACGTAACACAACTGTCTTTTCAAAAGGCAAGAATTGACGCTTAACATCTTTGATTTCAGCTTCATATTCATTCCAAATCTTATTTACACAATATTCTTTAACTTCATCATAAGACTTTCCTTCAAGTTCATTTGCACGAATCGCCTTATCTTCAGCCATACCCATCATTTCAATGGATTTAACAACACCAGCAACATCGATTGTTTGTTTCTTTTGATCCGATAAATTAGCTTGTAAAGTTTGTTCAATTGTTTTTTCAAATACAACACGAACCATATCATGCACTTCATCTGCTTCTAAAATACGATTGCGCTGTGCATAAATAATTTCACGTTGACGACGTAATACATCATCATAATCTAACAATTGTTTACGCATATCGAAGTTATATCCTTCAACACGTTTTTGAGCCATTGTGATTGATTTTGTAACTGCCTTTGATTCAATTTGTTCGTCACCCATTTTTTCAAATAGCTTTTGTAGCTTGTCGCCACCAAAACGAACCATCAATGAATCTTCTAAAGATACATAGAAACGTGAGAATCCAGGATCTCCTTGACGACCAGAACGTCCACGTAACTGGTTATCAATACGACGAGATTCATGTCTTTCACTACCCAATACAGCTAAACCACCTAATTTACGTGATTCTTCTGTTAATTTAATGTCGGTACCACGACCAGCCATGTTTGTCGCAATTGTAACTGATTTTGGACGACCCGCCTTTGCAATGATTTCTGCTTCACGAGCATGGTTTTTCGCATTTAATACTTCATGAGGAATGTGTTCCTTATTTAATAATTGTGAAATAACCTCACTTGTTTCTACCGCAATCGTACCAACTAGAACTGGTTGTCCTGTTTCATACAAACGTTTTACTTCACGTACCAATGCAGCATATTTATCTTTTTTATGTGCATAGATTTCATCAGGAAGATCCTTACGAGCTACTGGACGGTTTGTAGGAATAACAACAACTTTCATATTGTAAGTTGATAAGAATTCTTCTTCTTCAGTTTTTGCGGTACCCGTCATACCAGCCAATTTTTCATATAGACGGAAGAAGTTCTGATATGTAATTGTCGCCAAAGTCGAAGTTTCTTCTTTGATTGGAACCCCTTCTTTAGCTTCAATAGCTTGGTGTAAACCATCTGAATATGCACGTCCTGGCATCATACGACCTGTAAATTGATCAACGATAACAATTTCTTTTTCATCACTAACTACATATTCAACTTCACGCATCATGATGTAGTTTGCCTTTAAAGCCTGGTTAATGTGGTGAACAAGTTGAGTGTGTTCTGGCGGTTATATACAAGACGGTATCTGATTTTATCCATTTTTCCGCAAAGATGCATCCTCTGTTCCAAGCTGCAAAATT
>NZ_DBMEXE010000092.1:0-1500 GCF_056804935.1 Holdemanella sp.
AATAGATAATTACAAGCATTAAAAAAATGAGCATCACAATTTGTGACACTCATTTAGCAAGAACTGTCAGATATTTGTCCTTGACTTTTGAACCAGTTTAACAAGTTTTCCTTCTAGATCCATCACTTCTTCTTGTGCATATGGTTCTAAATCTTTTCTTATTTCTTTGAATTTTCCATCTTCAATTCGGATACACTTTAATTCTTCATTATTTTCAATACACGCATTTTTTATTAACATTTTATGCCTCTTTCTTTCTTATATACCCTATAAAATAACATACTGATGCTACAACCATCGCATTTACCGCTGCAATTCCCCAAGGAAGAATATTTGCAACAATAGCTCCAACAACAACACCAACAATATTGAAACTATTAAAATTACCTACATCCATATTATCTTTATATTTTTTTCTTTTCATAAAGAAATCTAGAATGACAATAATTCCGATTGGCGGCAAAGCACAATTCAGTATATTAAGCCAACCTGTAAAATTGTAATACAACCAAATGGATAAGATGGTTCCAATAACACCTGCAATCCATGTTGTTATTTTCATTTGGATATTTGTGATATTACTAATCGCAAGACCACCTGTATAAAGAGCGTTATTATTTGTTGTCCAAATATTAGCTCCTAAAACAATAATAGCAGGAATTGCCAAACCTTGTGCAATCATAACATAGAAAATGTCATCAGCGCCTGTAAAAGCACCTCCAATTGCACCGAAACAAAACATTAATGTATTCCCGAAGAAAAACGCAATGACTGTAGTCCAAACCGCAATTTTATTATTTTTCGCAAAACGAATAAAATTCGGTGTTGCTGTCCCTCCAGAAATAAAGGAACCAATCACATATCCAATTCCTGTAAACACACTGATTTTTCCAGCCGATTGTGCAAACACAGCCACAAGGCCACCACCATCAGTTGTGGCAGTAACCATTGAATAAACACCCAATACAACAATTAAAGGAACGGATATCGTGCTTACGACTTCTAATGCCTTCATACCTGTAGCAGCTGTCAAAGTCATCAATAACCCAGCTGCGATTGTCAATGCCCATTCATTGATACCTAAAAGTTGAGCTGTTGGAATTGAAAACATCGCTACACCAACGCCAAACCATCCAATTTGTGTAAACCCTAGAACTAAGCTTGATACATAAGATCCTTTTTTACCAAATGCCTTTCGACAAAGCAAATCCATTGTTAGTCCTGTGTCAGATCCTATATAGGCTAATATCCCACAATAAATGGATAAAATAATTCCACCAATGATACACGCTAAAACAAATTCACTAAAATCTAAACCATTTCCTAGTTTTGCTCCTACACTCATACTTGCAGAAAAGAAGGTAAATCCAAGCATGACAAAAAACATACTTTGAAAACCTTTTCTTGCACTTTCTGGAACCGCTTCTAATGAATAATCTTTATCTTTTATTTCTTCCATATATACTCCTTCATTTCAAAATTCACTATATGATTTTAACA
>NZ_DBMEXE010000092.1:1510-5987 GCF_056804935.1 Holdemanella sp.
AGTTTTGTATTTTCTGTACCTGAATCGATGTTTGTGTTTTTAAAAACTCTTCCATACATTTAGCTTCTTCCTGTCCCGATTCATGTGGATACATCACAAGTGCCATTCTTCCTTTTACTTTTAAAAGTTTTAGAGCTTGTCTGACTGCACTTACACTTGAAGAAGCGTGGGTTGTGATGTCATGATTTCCTTGAGGAAAATACCCAAAATTAAAAATGATCGCATCCACTTCTTCATGAATATATTCTTCCATATGTTCATGTCCAACATTATAGAAACAAGTTCTTTGATTATCCAATCGTTCTTTTGTACTTTCAAAAACATCTCTTTGAATTTCAAAGCCATATACTTTATGCACATTTTGCGACAAAAAGAAATCTGTATCTTTTCCCTGTCCTAATGTCGCATCCACACATATTGCTTGTTTATGAAGAACTGGCTTTAAAAATTCATGGGATAAATCAACCATGGATTTCATCGTAGTTTTAATGCCTCTTTATATAACATATAATCTTCGGTTTTATCACACACAAAACATACATGAATAGCCCTTGTCTCAGGAAACTTATTCATTAATCGTTTTACGGTTTGAATCGCAATTACACAAGCCTCATGATTTGGATATGCATTGATACCTGTAGAAATACATGGAAAGGCAATATTGATCGATTCCATATCATTTTTTCGCATATACTCATACGCCAATGCCATACTATTCCAATAACATGCAGCCAAGTATTCATCTTCATTATGAGCGCCATCTATATAACGAGGTCCACACGTATGAATAACTGCTTTACATGGCAAATTAAAAGATTCTGTCATCTTAGCTTTTCCGACTTCTAAACCATTTAAAGCCTGACAAGCCTTCATCATTTCACTTCCAGCCTGATGAAATATCTGTGCGCTCACTCCTTGCATTGGTAAAACTTGTTGATTGGTTGGATCCACAATCAAATCAAAATCCAATAATGATATATTTCCTTTTAATGTACTAATCATTCGTCTTCTCCCATCTTAGTCATTCGACTTGATAATTTTTGTGCAGAAATAGAAACCGCATGGAATTGTGTTGCCAAAGTTTCCAACGTTTTTTCTGCCTTTATACTTCTTTCTACAAGACGATTCGCATCCTCCTGCAGCAACAAAATATTTCGTTCGATTTCTTCCATATGGCTTGTGCGATAAAAATCCTTTGTACTTGATAATAAAGTCATCACTTCCGCTACAAGTGTAGTGGGAGATACCAACATAACATGTTTTTGAAGGGCATATGTAAATAAATCATCACATTTAGCACAAACAAATTGATAAATCGCTTCACTAGGCACAAACAATAAAGCATAAGGCATAGTATCCATATTAATATATTTATTTGCCACATCATCAATATGTTTTTTCATATTCATCTTAAAAGGTCTTAGATATGTATCCATATCTTCCTGAAGATTCATATAATTTTCCATAGGAAACTTTGAATCAATACACAACACTTTATTCGTGTCTGCTAAATGAAAGGCACAATCCGCAATCTTTCCATTTGGCAAAGCATACTGCATCGAATAGATAGATGGATTTTGACCACAATATACACTTAAAAGCATATCCAATTGATATTCTCCCCAGTTTCCTCTAAGTTTTGTGTTTGTCATGACCATATTCATACGATATAAATACTCTTCCATTTGATTCAAACTCACCTTTGATGTAGCCTGATTCTTTTGAACATCCTGTACTTGTTTTAAAAGATATTCAAAATTCTTTTGTAGAATCAAAGAATCTGCACTCGAAGTTTCTACCTCCTTCGACTTATTTTGCATCAACAAAACAATCAAGCATACAATCACAACGCATAATAATATTAAGATAATGATTTCCATTAAAACCTCCATACGAAAAGAAAAGAGACAAAAAATATTTGTCCCCTATTTGTACGTTTATTATAGTTCAACTCGAAATGAATTACTACATTTTTTGAAATTCTTTCATATATTCCACAAGAAAATCTGCCGTAGCTTCCACCATTTCTTTACCCCATTCATACGTTGCATATTTAGGATGATCCTTGCCAAACCAGCCATTATCACTACTTAAACGATTGCTTCTAGGAACTGGAATATCCACGCCTTTAAAGTTTACGGTTTGTGCATTGGAAGCTGTTAATTGAGGTGTAAACTGATTTAAATTTGAATCTTCAATCTTATCCTTTTGAACTAAACTTTCGTCCACATACAACATAGCTGCCGTTTCCTGACCTGCACCATGGCCTCCGGCCCATTCTGGATTGATTTTTCCAGCAATAGTCCACCAGTCAAAAATTGTACCCACAGCTCCCTTCTTATATAAATGACGACATACTTTACTTAATGCATGTGTGTTTCCTCCATGTCCATTTAAGAACACGAAATGTCGAGCACCACAGTCATATAGTCGATCGCTGATTCTTTTCATAATCATTTCTAATAAATCACTACCAATTGAAATTGTACCCGTGTATTCTGTATGAAAATCAGCATCCCCATAAGGTAAGGTTGGGCAAATCAATACATCACCTTGTTTTTCAATTAGTTCTAAAATCTTATTAGGAATCATAGTATCGGTTCCTAATGGATTGTGGATTCCATGATTTTCGGTACTTCCCGTTGTAAGTATCACCATATCATGATCCTTAAAATATTCTTCGCAATCTTTCCAACTCATTCTTTCAAGTCGCATAACTTCACTTCCTATCTTTATATATGTATAATACTCCTATCGAAAGGAAAATTTCTATGGATATTAAAATTTTATTGTTTATACAAGAAAACATTCGTCACTATATACTCACACCTTTCTTCACCTTGATCACAAATGAATACTTTTTATACATACTTCTAGGAATCATATTGATTTATATGTTCAAGAAAAACGAAGATACTAGAAGACTCGCAAAAGAAACAATTATTGCGTTTTTGATTTGTACCATATTATTCATTGTATTAAAACTCATATTTCAAAGACCTAGACCCTTTGATGCGTTTAATGAACTTATTCCATTAGTGGATAAACCTAGTGATTATTCATTTCCATCTGGACACACCGCATCTGCCTTTATTTGTGCCTTTATGGTATATGATGGTCTTCCTAAGAAGTATAGTATTCTAGTTTTCATACTCGCAATCCTTGTTGCGTTTTCTAGACTCTATGTAGGCGTTCATTATCCAACGGATATTCTTGCAGGCATTGTGCTTGCGTACATTGTTTATAAATTCATGAAAAAGACTATGTCAACTCAATGACATAGTTTTTTTGTAGGCGTATAATAAAAACAGATATAAACTGAGTTAACATTACGCAAAAAAAGGAGGATTATTGTATGTTACACGAAGTATCTTTTACATCTTATAATGAACGCGATAAAGTGCAAGCTTGGATTTATGTTCCTGCATGTAAGCCGAATGGAATCGTTCAATTAATTCATGGATTTGGCGAACACTCAAGACGCTATATCCATATGATTTCGGCTTTTCTAGATGCTGGTTATATTGTAGCCGCTGATGATCATGTAGGTCATGGAAAAACCGCAATGGTGAATAATGTCTGGGGTGACTGGGGAGATAAAGGATATCACACCATGATGGAAGATGAACACACATTAAAGAAAATTGTATGTGAGAAGTATCCAAATTTACCTTACTTCTTATTTGGTCACAGTATGGGTTCATTTATCACAAGAGATTTTATCGCAAAATACGGAAATGAATTAAATGGTGCAACAATTTGTGGTACGACAGGCATTTTCCGTGGTGCTAAAGAAGTTAAAGAAAAATTGAAAGAAATCATTGATGCAGGCCACGGTGAAGAATCTGATCCAAATATTGTAGGCTCACTTATGGGCTGGATGTGCGAACGTTGTGGTGAAGTTCAAATTGGAAATGAATGGATTTGCCATGATCCATATGTACAAAAGGACCATGCACAAGATCCATTCGATGCCTTCACAAGACCTACTAGCAATCGTTCTATTTATGATTTTATCCAAATGATGCTTACAATTGAAGGAACTCAATGGGCCAAAAAAGTACCTAAAAAATTACCTATTTACAATATTGCTGGTGATCAAGATCCAGTTGGCGAATATGGTCTAGGAGTATGTCAAGTCAGTAACTGGCTTGTAGAAACCGGACATCATGTCACAACTAAATTATATTCTGGCTATCGTCATGAAATTCATAATTATGCAGAAATCAAAAATGAAGTGGAAGCCGGAATTATTGAATTTATGAATTCAAATTTATAAGGGTGTAATTCAATTTACACCTTTTTCATTAAAGGAGCTAACCATGTTTAAGACAATGCGAAGATTCAAACAAAAATTATCTGAAGAAAAATGTATAGAGATACTTACCAATGAACCTCATGGCGTATTATCTTTAATCAGTGATACGGGTTATCCTTATGGTTTTCCTATCACACATTGGTACGATGAAGAAAACGG
>NZ_DBMEXE010000093.1:0-5948 GCF_056804935.1 Holdemanella sp.
AAATTCTGTACACATGTTTCATTACCTCACTTACAGGTAAATTGTACAAGTCTATTTGACATTAATGATGTCTATATCCTGTTTTATTAAATGTGTCTTTGGAGGAAATATGAAAATTATTGTAGTTGGCGATGGGAAAGTTGGCTTTGCGATTGCGAAACAATTGAATCAAGAGGGTCATGATATTACAGTGGTTGAAAATAAAGCGAATGTATTATCGAGTACAATGAATCAACTAGATATTGTTGGTGTGCAAGGGAATGGGGCTAGTTTAGACACATTATTAGAAGCACGTGTACCTTCGAGTGATTTGTTGATTGCGGCTACATCAACGGATGAAGTGAATATTATTTGTTGTTTATTGGCAAAAAAATTGGGTGCTAGACATACCATTGCTCGTATTCGTAATCCAGAATACAATAACACAGTTCGTTTGATTAAAGATGAATTGGGATTGAGTATGAGTATCAATCCAGAACAGGCGGCGGCTCGTGAAATATTGCGCGCGATTCGTTTCTCAAATTCCATTAAAGTATCGTCTTTTGCGAAGGGAAGAATTGAGCTTGCTGAAGTTAAGGTAACAGAAAATTCCCCACTTATAAATATGCGTGTGGTTGATATCAATCGTCGTTTTAAGACGGAAGTATTGTTTGTGACGATTTTGCGTGATGGTGAAGTCATCATTCCAAATGGAAATACGGTGATTTATGAAAATGATCGTCTTACATTAACGGGTTCAACAACGCAATTAGAGCGTTTCTTTATTAAGATTGGTATTTTAAGTGATCGTACAGTCAATGAGGTTATGATTGTTGGTGGTGGTCGTATCACATATTATTTGACGAGCATGTTACTTGAATTGGGTATGGCCGTTAAAATTATTGAGTTGAATAAAGAGAAGTGTATCAACTTGGTTGAAAAATTCCCACAGGCAACAGTGATTCATGGAGATGGAACGGATCACGAATTATTATTGAGTGAATCATTAGAGGAAATGGATGCCTTTATCGCTCTTACAGATAATGATGAGGAGAATGTCATTATTTCCATGTTTGCCCAAAGTCATGGTGTTACGCATGTGCTTCCTAAGGTAAATCGTGTTTCTTTAGGTTTCTTGTTGGAAAAGTTGGGTCTTGAAAATTCAATTACGCCTAAGTTTATTACCGCAAACCAAATCGTGCAGTATGTTCGTGCTATGCAGAATACGGTTGGATCAAACGTTGAATCTTTGATTAAGCTAGTGGATGACAAGGTAGAGGCTTTAGAATTTAGAGTGCGTGACAATTGTCGTTTTATTGATGTGCCAATTAAGGATTTAAATATTCGTAAGGGTATTATCATTGCGTATGTAACACATAAAGGTGTTTCTAAAGTAGCAACGGGTGATATGCGTATTCAACTATCGGATACGGTTATTATTATTAGTAAGGTTGCAGGGTTGAGGGATATCAATGATTTACTATCTTAAGCGTAATATACATAAACTCAACTGGACTATGATTGGTAACGTATTGGGTATGGTGCTTATTGCGCAAGCCTGTTTAATGGTGTTGCCGGTCATTGTGGATTTGATTTATCAAGAAGGATTATATGATTCTTACTTGATCGTAATTGGGATTTGTTTGGCTTTAGGCTATGGTTTAACGCGTAAAAAGTCGAGAACGAATTCTTATTTTGCCAAAGACGGAATGCTTGCGGTAGGTCTTGCCTGGATCGTTGTTTCTTTCTTTGGTGGATTACCATTCTACTTGTCGGGTGAAATTCCTTCTTTTGTGGATTGTTTCTTTGAGGCTGTGTCTGGATTTACAACGACAGGTTCAAGTATTTTAACGGAAGTTGAGAATTTGAAGCATGCCACACTCTTCTGGCGTAGCTTTACACACTGGATTGGTGGTATGGGTATCTTGGTTTTCATTTTGGCCTTACTTCCAAAGTCAAATGATCGTGATATGCATATCATGCGTGCGGAAGCACCTGGTCCTACCATTGGTAAATTAGTACCTCGTATGCGTCAGTCCGCTATGATTTTATATACTATGTATATGGGATTGACTGTCATTCAGGTCATTTTACTTTTGCTTGGCAAGATGCCATTGTTTGATGCGTTATGTAATACGTTTGGTACGGCGGGTACCGGTGGTTTTGCGATTAAAAACACGAGTATTGGTGCCTACAACAATGCGTATTATGAAGTGATCATTACGATTTTCATGATTTTATTTGGTGTGAACTTTAATATGTACTACTTTTTATTAATCAAAGATTTCAAACAAGTCTTTAAAAATGAAGAGTTGCGTACATATTTAGGTATTATTCTATTCTCAATTACTTGTATCACATTGAATATTTTATCCATGTATAATTTTGATGTATTCAAATCCATTCGTTTGGCAAGCTTTCAAGTAGGTTCAATTATAACGACAACGGGATATTCGAGTTGTGATTATAGTGTCTGGCCACAATTTAGTAAGATGATCCTCTTCTTATTAACAGTCTGTGGTGCGAGTGCTGGTTCGACTGGTGGTGGTGTGAAGGTAAGTCGTCTTTTGATTATTGTGAAGAAAATCAAATTGGATATTCAAAAGTTACTACATCCACAAAAAGTAGAAGCCATCACAATGGATGGTAAAGTAGTGGATACAGAGGTAGTCAATCAGATCATGGCGTATTTCTGTAGTTTCATTATTATTGTCGGTGTCTTGTTGTTCTTGGTTTCATTTAATAACTTTGATTTTGAGACAACGGTAACATCCGTTATGACTTGTATTGGTAATGTAGGTCCAGGATTTGGCCTTTGTGGTCCAATGGGAAACTTTTCCATGTTCTCGGATTTTTCGAAGATCGTCTTATCTTTTGCGATGTTGATTGGTCGTTTGGAAATCTATCCAATTATCATTTTCTTGGCTCCAATTTTAAATATTCGTAGTGTGTCTAAGAATATTCATAGTCGTAAAAAGCGTAGAAGCAATTAAGGTACTTTATGTACCTTTTTTATTTGCACTTTTTAGTACAATTTGTACTTTTTAATTTAGTGTAAACGCATACATCTAACTTAAACGTAATTTATGTTACTATATAGTCTGATGAGTTTACTTTTATTTAATGAGAATATAACCATAGTTTTTAGTGGATTGAAATAGGGTTGAGAGTTTGATAGAGTTAGTACTATTAGGGGAATGGCTATGAAGATAATAGATAATGATTTGACAATTCAAGAAGTGTGTGGGCGTATCGGTGGATATCATCGGTGTTCATTGGAGGATGGATATCCCTTTTTATATGTGAGTTTAAAATTTCAAGAGATTTTTGGTTGGTCAAAAGAAGAGATTGAAACTCGATTTGATAATAAATTAATGAATATGGTGCATCCAGAGGATAGAGAGATGGATTTATTCAATTCTGTTTTTCGCTTGTTAGGAAAAGATGGATATCACTATGTAAGTGAGAGTATAGATATAGAGGGGGATTCTATACTGCATGGAAATATTTCGGATGTGACAGAATTTATTCGGGAAAAGGAACAGAATAATATCTTATCGGCTTTGACTATGGATTATACTTCTTTAGTGCTTTGTGACTTGAAACAAGATACCGTGGAAGTGATTAAGCAGGATGCGAGTTGTGCTGAAATGAATTGGCATAGTTATAGTGAGAGTTTAAATTATTTCTATGATAATGTACTGATGAAGGATTCTTGTCCAAATTATATGGATATTTTATCAAATGGTTCTTTAATGCGTACATTAAAGGAACAGGGTTCTTTAGAATGGCATTTTCAAATTGTTCCGGATGAGAATGGAATTTCGAATTTAGGGGCAAGGGCAGTATTTCTATATGAGGATTTGAATCATTTTAAGATTATAATGGGTTTTCGTCCGATTGATGAAATTGTAAAGAGGGAAAAAGTATTAGAACTTCAAAGAGAGATTATTGAGGGTCTTGGTAAAGAATATTTTTCCGTATTATTGTTGGAGTTGGATAGTGGTCAAATCTTTTCATATCGTGAAGTCGGTGAGAATGGTAAGCGTATTGCGGATTTTTGTCGTAAATATGAAAATCAGTGGTGTGCATTATTGCCAGCTTATGCCAATGAGATTGTAACGGATGAAAGTCGTGAGAATTTCTTGGATCAGCTTTCGTTAGATGCATTACGTTCAAATCAAGATGATTTTTCAATGACCTATGAATTTAAAATGGGTGATCGTATTCTTTATCATCAGACACGTATTGCGTATGTTTATAAAAAGGATCGTAGTCGTGTGGCGGTGATTGGTACAAGAAACATTGATGATTTGATCAAGAAAGAACGTATGCAGGAGGCGAAATTAAAAGAGGCATATATTGTGGCGGAAAATGCGAATAAGGCGAAAACGGATTTCTTAAACAATATGTCGCATGATATTCGTACGCCTATGAATGTGATTCTTGGCTACAATGAATTGATGAAGCAGTATTTGACAGATCCAATCCTGGTGGATTATCAAAATAAGATTGAGCAGAGTGGCAAGTTATTACTTTCCATCATTAATAATGTGCTGGATATGGCGCGTATTGAGAGTGGTAAGATGGTTGTCGAAGAAAGAGCCGAAGCAATCGGGCTTGTAGTGGAAGAAATCGAGAGTGTATTCGAGTCGAGTGCACAAGAAAAGAATATCGTATTTACAACGAGTGTAGATGTGGATCATACACATGTGTTGTGGGATGGCTTTAAGGTTCGTGAAATCTTAATGAATCTAGTGGGAAATGCGTTTAAGTATACGCCTGATGGTGGTCATATTGCGATTGATGTCAAGGAACTGAATTGTACAAGATCTGGTTATGTTAGAATTCAAACGCAAATCAAAGATACGGGTATTGGCATGAGTGAAGACTATCTTCCAACTTTATTTGATTCTTTTTCTAGAGAATACAATACAACGATTGGAAAAGTTTCTGGTACAGGGTTAGGTATGGCGATTGTCAAGAATCTTGTGGATATGATGGATGGAGAAATTCGTGTAAAGAGTAAACTGGGTGAGGGGACTTGTTTCACTCTTACTTTTGAGCATAGAATAGCGGATGAGGATTCTATAGAATGGAATCAAGAATTGGATGTTTTGGATGAAAAATCCATCTTAGAAGGTAAGCGTGTTTTACTTGTGGATGATAATGATTTAAATGCCGAGATTGCGATGGCCATACTTGAACAGAGTGGTTTAGTGTTGGATCGTGTTGAGGATGGTTTAGCTTGTATAAATCGGTTGTCTGAAGTGGATGCAGATTTGTATGATTTGATTTTGATGGATATTCAAATGCCAAATATGAATGGGTATGAGGCGACTAGAAGAATTCGTCAATTTGAGAATGTAAAAAAAGCAAGTATTCCAATTCTAGCTATGACGGCCAATGCGTTTGAGGAAGATAAGAAAATGGCCATGGAAGCAGGTATGAATGGGCATATTTCTAAGCCGATTGATGTGAATGTATTGGAAAAGCAGATCATAAACATATTCAAAAAAGTGTCTTAATTGACACTTTTTTCTATACAAGGTATATATTTGCGGTTTATAATGTGGGTAGTTCGATGCAAAGGAGTGGTAATATATATGAGATTTTTTGATTACATTGATACTATCGAAAAGCCTACAATTGAGAATATTCGAGTTATATATAAGGCTGTAAATGAGAAGTATGATGATCTCATAGACATGGCACTGGAGCCGAATAGTAAGAATTATAAAAAGTGGGTTCAGAATATGGAGTGTTTAAAAAAATCTGAAAACATGATGATTGATTGTATTGGCAATAAGCAGATTACAGATACAGAGTGGTTAGAACTTATGTATAATATTTATCGTTATCAAGTTAAATATGAAATAGAAAGTCAGACAAAATGTAAAGTGAACTTCAATTATGCTTGATTTATGAGTACGATGTTCATGGCGACTTTACATTTTATCCTCTAAAAT
>NZ_DBMEXE010000094.1:0-5932 GCF_056804935.1 Holdemanella sp.
AATGTGTCTTTCAGTATAAGGAACAAAGGGATGTTGTATTAAAAGATGTTTTTTTGTGTGAACACTTATATTTAAAGAAGATCTTTAAAAAATATTGTGTCTGTACTTTATGCAGTAGTGATGCAAAACGTATGGAAAGGGGATTTGAACCAGCTATTGATATGTATTCGTCGTTAGATGTTTTTGTTCATTCTCCTTTCTACAAAAAGAAGGATATAAAGCAGTCTTCAGCAACAAAATTGCAAAGATCACAAATTAAGAATGTATTGGGCTTGAAACAATTGTATCCATTGCCTAAAAAGAAAATATTGTTGGTGGATGATGTTTGTACAACTGGAAGTACACTATTGGCTGCAAAGCAGTTGATTCATCCGGACTGCATGTTTGTTTTAGCGGCACATCCACTTTGGATTTTGGCAAATCAAGAAAACATAGTGGTCAAATCAAAGGGGTTTTGGTAAAATAGTCTAGAAGGGGCGATAGAAGCTATGGATAAGAAAAAAAAGAATGAGAATGATGAGATTTCTCAATTATTAGATTCATTTCAAACAAACGAGGAAGATACGTTAGAACAAAAAATGGATCAATTCACAAAGAATCAAACTCGTAGTCGAGTAGAAAAACATAAACCTGAACCGGAAATTCCGTTTCAAGCAAAAAAAGAGGAACCTTCACTAGGAGATACGTTTGTGGTTGGATCAAAGGATTTAAATGAGCCAAAAGAAGATCTTTCTGCAACACGTACAGTAATGTGGAATGCGGATGATTTAAAACAGGAAGCAGATTCTACAAATCAAACTGTTGTGATTGATGATGATGAAATTCAGTCTTTGTTAGAGGAGGGTAAGGGTCCTCAATTAAAAAGAGAAGTAATCAACAAGAAAAAAGAGCCAAGCAAAAAGAAATCAGCACCAAAAAAGAGTCATTCTAAAACTGGAATGTATGTTGCCTTAGGTGTTGTAGGTGTATTGTTGGTTTCATTATTGATATTTGGTGGTATGAAACTAATGACTGGTGGATTGTCTAGTTCTGATGAAAAAACATCGGAAGTTCAAAAGAAGAATTACCAGGAATTATTAGATTTTGCAAACAACTATGATGATTTATCTTCAAGTGACCAAAAGAAAATTATTGATTTTGAAAGTAAATATAACAGTTTAACGCGTAAACAAAGAGAGAAGATTGATGAAATCTTAGAAGAGGCTACCGGTAAAACTTTCAATGAATTACTTGCGAGTGCAAATAAGAAGACAAGTACGAAAAAAGACAACAACAACACTGAAATTGCTGAAAAGAAAGCGCAGTTGAAACAAAAAATCAATGATCTTAAAAAGCAGTTGTTGAGTGCACAATCGGAATTAGAAAATGCGCAGAATGCACAGTCTTCAGCTCAAAGTGATGTCGATTCATTACAGTCTCAGATTGATTCTGCAGGTGGCGGTGTAAGTGATGCTCAAAGTGCTGTAATTAGTGCACAAGCGGATTACGATAATGCACAAAGTGCGCTACAGGCATGTGAGAATCGTCGTAGTGAATTGGAACAAATTCCAAATAGCGAATTAACGCAAGATCAATATACAGAGTTACAGCAATTATATGCTGAACATCAAGGATTAGTTGATAATGTAAACACAACAAAATCGGCTTTGGCTGATGCAAAATCGGCATTAAGTGCTGCACAAAAGAATTCGGATACTTCTTCTTTACAGAATAAGTTAAAATCAGCAAAGACGAAATTGGATAGTGCAAATTCAGATGTAACAGATGCACAGTCAAAAGTAGATTCATTGAATTCACAAATCAATGATTATCAAAATCAATTGAATCAATTAGATTAGACAATACAAAATGTATTGTCTTTTTCTTTGTGTGACCTTTTAATGTCTTGTGATTTTTGTTAGAATATATACGGAAAGTCAGGTGAAAATATGCGTAATGCGATTGTTCTGGCGGCAGGAAAAGGAACTCGAATGAAATCAGATCGTAGCAAAGTAATGCATACGATTATTGATCGTTCAATGTTGGCTTACATTATTGATGCTTTAAGAGCGGTATCTGTAGAAAGAATTGTAGTGATTGTCGGATATCAGGCTGAAAGTATCAAAGAAGCTTTTCCAGATGTTGAGTTTGCTTTGCAGCAACCACAATTGGGGACAGGTCATGCGGTTATGCAAGCTACACAATTAAAGGATGAAGATGGGGATACATTGATTATTAATGGAGACGGACCATGTATTCAGCCTGAGACATTGGAAAAACTATTCCAAACCAATCAAGATGCATCATTAACTCTGTTAACTTCTGTATTGGATGATGGAGCTCATTATGGTCGTATTGTTCGTGATGAAAATAGTCATGTTCAAGCGATTGTAGAGGCAAAGGATTGTACAGAAGAACAAAAACAAATTTGTGAAATCAACGCAGGTATGTATTGTTTCAAGAACAGAGATTTATTTGATAATCTTGATAAATTAACAACAAATAATGCTCAACACGAGTATTACTTAACAGACTTGGTTAAGATTTTAGCTAATCAAGGAAAGGTTGTTAAGGGATTGGTAGTTGAAGACCGTGATGAAGTCATGGGAATCAATGATTGTGTAGAATTACATAAAGCGTATGAATGGATGCGCAATCGAATCAACAACAACTGGATGAAAGAAGGGGTACAGATTGTAGACCCAGTGCGAACAGTTATTGGAAAAGATGTAACGATTGGACATGATGTGATTATTCATCCAAATGTTGAAATTCTTGGAAACACAGAAATTGGTGATTTCGTTGAGATTTTACCAGGTTCTTATTTGAATAATTCGAAAATTGAAGATTGTGCAATTGTAGATTCAAGTAAAGTCGTCAATTCTTGCATAGAAGAAGGTTCAGTTGTAGGGCCTATGTCTTATGTAAGCAATAATAAAACCATAAAATAAACCTGATAGGGTATGAGAAAGGATAAATCATGAAAAACACTATTGTATTTGCTTTATCATCTAGCGTTGGTTTAGCAAAAGATATTTGTAAAGAATTAGGATTGGAATTAGGTAAATGTGAAGTTAAACACTTTGCGGATGGAGAAATCTTAGTAGAACTTGGAGAATCTGTTCGTGGAAAACACGTATATTTTGTACAAAGTACAAATAAGCCTGTAAACTCAAATTTAATGGAAATTTTAATTGGTATTGATGCATGTAAACGTGCAAGTGCTGCAAGCATTACGGCTATCATTCCATATTTTGGATATGCGCGTCAGGATCGTAAAGCGAAACCTCGTCAACCAATTACTTCTAAATTAGTTGCTAGTTTATTAGAAAGAGCTGGAGCTGATCGTGTAGTTACAGTTGACTTACACGCTACTCAGATTCAAGGATTCTTCGATATTCCAGCAGATGATATTACTGCGAATGGATTGATTGCTGATTACTTCAAACACAAAGAAGGATTAGGTGAAATCGTAGTTGTATCTCCTGATCACGGTGGAGCTGTACGTGCTCGTAACTTGGCAAATGCATTAGGTGCACCTATCGCAATCATCGATAAACGTCGTCCTAAACCAAATGTAGCTGAAGCTATGAACTTAATTGGTGATGTTGATGGTAAAACTGCAATCATCATCGATGACATGGTAGATACAGCTGGTACATTAACTGCTGGTATCAAAATGTTGAAAGACAAGGGAGCTAAAGCTGTCTATGCTTCATGTTCACATGGTATCCTTTCAGGACCTGCTATCGAACGTTTAAAAGCTGCTGAGTTAGCTGGATTCGTTTGTACAAATACAATTAATCAAACAGAAAACCAAAAAAATTATCCAGAAATGACTGTTCTTTCAATGGCACCATTGTTAGCTGGATTGATTCATGCAGTTGAAGAAAATTCTTCATTATCAGAAGTATTAGCACACGCATTTGATGACTAATATGGAAACATTGTTTATTGGCTATCCTCCTTGTTCAACTTGTAAAAAGGCATATAAAGTTCTACAAGATTTGGGTATTGAAGCTACATATCGAAATATTAAAGAAGATAATCCAACAAAAGAAGAGATTCAAAGCTGGATTGATCGTGGTGTGGAATTAAAAAAATTGTTTAATACAAGTGGTATGTTGTATCGTGAATTAAATGTAAAAGAAAAACGAGAAACATATACAGAAGAACAATTGATTGAATTACTTGCCTCAAATGGTATGTTAGTAAAAAGACCGATTGTGATTCAAGGAGATAACATTATCATAGGAAACAAAGTTTCAGAATACGAAAACTTACAAAAATAGACCTGTCAATCGACAGGTCTTTATTTAATCAAAAATGGAATTGAAGTTCTCTTCAATTTGTCTACATGCACTTGCTTCATCAAGTTGTTTGATTTCACAAATCTTCTTTGCGACATATTCCACATACATAGGTTCATTTTCTTTTCCACGATAAGGAACAGGTGTTAAATAAGGAGAATCCGTTTCTGTGATGATTCGATCGATAGGACATGCTGAAATACATTCAGGGGCTTGTCTAGCATTTTTGAATGTAATAGGTCCGGCAAACGAAATCATAGAATTCATTTTTAAACATTCCATCATAGTTTCTTTACTTCCGCTGAAGCAATGGAAAATAATTTTTGTCTTTGCGTATTGTTTTAAAATATCCATGCAGTCTTTTGTGGATTCGCGCATATGAATAGAAATAGGAAGATTGTGTTCATTCGCAATTTGAATCTGCTTGATAAATAGCTCTTTTTGTAAATCATTAAAACTTGTATCCCAATAGTAATCCAATCCAATTTCTCCTAAGCAATCTAAATAAGGCGTTTGATCAATGAGATACTGAATTTCTTTATCTGTAACTTCTTTGGCATCACTTGGAAACCATCCAAAGGCAATTTTAAAAAATGGATATTTTTCTTTTACCTTTTTCGCACGTTCTAATTCTTCAGGACTTGTGCACATGATCATGCAAGAAGTAAGATTTTTAGCTTTGATATTTTCAATGATCTCGTCAATTCGACTATATAAACGATCACAAGTGATGTGACAATGACTATCTGTATACATAAATAACCTTCTTTCTTAAAATAGTATATAATTGTGTTAAAAGAGGTGCAATATGAAAGTTAGCATGGAATTAAATGTAAGTGATAAAGAGTTTTATGATTTGATGATGAAATCTTTAAAAGAAGAAGTTAAAAATGTCACGAAGAAAAATTTAGAATTAAAAGAAGGGTTAAAATATAAAAAGAAATCAGCTCAAAGAAAAGGAATTGGCTCAGAGATTACTGTGCATATTAAAAGGTTGATTCCGAATACATTGTATGAAGCAACGTTTGTCACGGCAATCGACCATACAACTATTTCTTATAAGATTGAATCTTTAAATGAATCAAAAATCAAAGTGACTTATGAAGAAATTTACGAAAATGTTTCTCCAAAAGAAATTCCTGTTTGGAGACAAAAAATGGCAGAAAAACAGTCGGCTAAAAAATCAAAGAAAATGTTTAAAGAGGTTGAAAAGTTTATTTTAAATGAAAGAAATAACAAGAACTGATTATACCAGAATAGAAACCAAGTTTTCCATCTTGGTTTCTTTTTTTGTTTATATGCGTTATAAGATTGGTATAGAAAAGCTTTAACCCAACAAAAGAAGGAGGAATTGGATATGAAAAAGTTAGGTTATTTAGCGGGGGCATCATTGTTATTTGTTCCAATGCCTCTATATGCAGCAGGAATTGGTTCTAGTAACCAAGTATTTACTCACACTGGTTGGTTCTCAGTTATTTGTATGGCAACAATCGGTGTTGGAGTTGCAATTTGTTCAAAACATCAGAAATAATAATGAAAAAAGGTTCAACAGTAAGCATCATTTGGGCTGTGGACCTTTTTATTTAAAATTTGACAGTCATTGATAATAACATATGTTACCTACAATTTTTGTGGAGTATGTT
>NZ_DBMEXE010000095.1:0-5880 GCF_056804935.1 Holdemanella sp.
GGATGTTTGTACATTTGGGATTAGTGCTATATTCTATTCGAATATGTATCGTATGGCTGTGATGAGTGAATTTTATACACTAAGAAGAAAAGAATTTCAAAGTGCTATCTTAAATGATACGTATTTATTTGAAAAACCAAGTAGTGCTTTGATGCGTAATACGTATTCGGATGTAATTGCGGCATTGAATGCGAAAAATCCAATAGAAAATGTGTATACGGGCGTAAAAAAATTCTTGTGTGATAATTTTGGGATCATCTTTCATTTGAGTTCAAAAGAAAAACAATATGAGAGATATACCTATAATAAAATGGAAGCTGAAACTATGATTACCGAAGTGTATTTATTATGTTATCCAGTAAGGCTATCTCCAATTGAAGAGGAGTATAAGAAGTCAAATCTTCGTGTTTTACATCCAAATCGAAATTATACAGTAACATCTATTTTAGTCTGTTTCTTCTTTATGTGTTTTGTTGGATGGATCTGGGAAGTGAGTCTATCAATGATTAGCTATGGATGTTTTGTGAATCGCGGCGTTTTACATGGCCCGTGGATTCCTATTTATGGTTTTGGCTGTGTTTTGATTTTACTTTTATTAAAACGATTTAGAATGCGTCCCAAAGTTGAATTTAGTATGGCCGTACTTCTTTGTGGATGTATTGAATACTTTACTGGTTTCTTTTTAGAGCTTACGCATAATGGTCAAAAATGGTGGGATTATACAGGCTACTTCTTAAATCTTCATGGAAGAATTTGTGCGGAAGGCTTATTGGTGTTTGGCATTGGTGGTATGGCTTTTGTCTATGTGATTGCGCCATTAATTGATAACTGGGTTAAAGAACACTTAAATAAAAAATTATCTGCTGCATGTTTGGTTTTACTTCTTTTATTTGGTGCAGATGTTGTTTATTCGCACTTTGAACCTAATGTAGGAGAGGGTGTGACTCAATGATAAAAAAGTTAAATGGAAATCAAATCAAGATGATTGCGATCATTGCGATGTTTATGGATCATTTCGCAACTACATTTTATCCGAATTATGAAAAGTATTGGTGGCTTTTATTGATTCATTTAATTGGACGAGTGGCAGCACCTATCATGTGGTTTATGGTGGTTGAAGGCTATACACATACGCATTGTTTAAAGAAATATTTAGAAAGATTATTGATTTTTTCAATTATCGCTCACTTTGCGTATAACTTCTGTTTTGGCATTTCTTTGATTCCATTAAAGGATTCTATGCTAAATCAGACAAGTATTATATGGCCATTATTCTTGTCTGTGATTGGTTTATGGGTGGAAGATCAAGAATGGAAAGACGTAAAGAAAATAGGTTGTATTCTAATTCTTTGTTTATTGGCATTTCCAAGTGATTGGTCATGCTTTCCAGTTCTTTGTACAAACCACATTTATAAAAATCGAGGGAATTTAAAGAAACAAGTATTAGGTATGGCTTTGTATATTTCTATGTATGTAATAGTCTATTGTTTATGTATTGATGTGGTTTATGGTTTGTTGCAGTTTGGAATTATTTTAGTCTATCCAATTATGTCTTTATATGATGGAACAAGAGGAAAGAGTACTTTTATGAAATGGTTCTTCTATTGGTTCTATGTGGGACATTTAGTTTTGTGTGGATTGATTCGTGTAATGATGTAGAGGTAAAGAATGGATGAGTAAAAAAGTACGTAGAGTGCCAGTTATTCTGGATGCAGGAGAAATTAAAGATTTACCACAGGAAGATATACGAATGATTTTAAGAGGGGCAGATGCATTGATTTCAACTGGTGGAAGAAGTATGCTGGCTAAAATATTAAAGGGTTCAAAAGATAAAAAGATATTCGAGTATAAATTAAATGAATGTCCTGCTTATGGGTATTATCATGATATGAAGTTAGATGATATCAGTAAATGCATTGATTGGATGATTAAGAAAGATTATCTTAGAATTGAATATGATTATCGTCTACCTTTATTGGTATTTTCTGAAAAAGGATGGCAAATAGAAAAAGAAACATTTGCCCAAGAACTTTACCAAAGAATGTGCTTAGATGTAGAAGAAAAAAAGGCACGTGTCCTATTTGAAATGAAAGAAGTGAATAGACAAGTTGTCATGTGCGTGCTTGATAAAATAGAGAAAGATGGAACAAAGGAATTTCTACCTTACTTAGAAGCATGGAAAATGTTGGAAGTGAAAAAGGTTGCGGCAAGAATTGCAGAAGTAGAAAAGAAGATAAGTAAGCGTATATAGAGGTGTAAAATGAAAATATTAATATTTGGGATGGGTAACATTGGAAAGAGTACCGTTGGTGAGTTGTTGGCAAGAAAAATAGGTTACGATTTTATCGATATGGATACGAAAATCAAAGAGAAATATGGTACGATGCTTGGGTTTCAAGATGAATATAATGATCAATATGAACGTGATGAATTGCGAGCAGAAATGATTTCATCTTGGATCAAAGAAAATGAAAATGTAGTCATTGCCCTAAGTCCTATTGCGTATTTAGATGCATATGAAGATTTCTTTGAAGATTCAGATATTATTTGTTTCGACTTAACAGATCGAGCTGAAAATATTTTTAAACGCTTGGAATTTACGGATGATAATGATAATCTTTTGCACATCCCTCAATCGTATCTAAATAAGCATAAGGCGTATTATATGCATGAAATACAGGCGGATTTTGATTATTTCCATACTTTATATGCATCAAAAATGGATTCGATTTCGATGGATGGTAAAAGTTTAGATGAAATTGTTGAGGATATATGCAAGAAATATAAATTAGTATAAGATTGTGATATAATCAATGGGCAAGTAAAAACATACATGACAGGGGTGCAAATGCTGAGAAAAAACCTTATTACCTGATCTGGTTAATTCTAGCGTAGGGAGTCATATCGATTGATGGTGGCACTCTAGGGTGCCTTTTTTATTTGGAAAGGAGCTAGTGAATGAAGAAAAATCGTAGAATTGTCATGCCGTTGCTTGTGTTTATTCTAGTGATTGGTGGCTGGGAATTATATGTGCGTGTATTTGATATTTCACTTTATATTTTGCCAAGTCCATCAAAAATTATCAGTGCACTTATTGAGAATTTTGACATTCTAATGCAACATTCGCTTGTTACGTTGGAAGAATCAATCTTAGGATTGTTGATTAGTACTTTCTTTGCGATACTTATTTCAATTTGTATGGATCTATCGAAAACATTTAAGACAAGTATTTATCCATATTTGATTGTGACACAAACCGTTCCTATTATGGTTTTAGGTCCGTTGTTTTCAATTTGGTTTGGATTTGATTTATTGCCCAAAGTGTTGATTGTCATATTTATGTGTTTTTTTCCGATTGCGATATCCTTTACGGATGCCTTGTCACAAGTGAGTGAAAAAGAAATCAATTTATTAAAAAGTTTTGGTGCCAATCTATTTCAAATCTATAAAATTGTTAAGATTCCATCGGGTGCCATTGGCTTATTTTCAGGATTAAAGGTAGCGGCTACCTATTGTGTGGGCGGAGCTATTGTAGGTGAATGGCTTTCAAGTAGAGCAGGACTTGGTTACTATATGCTTCGTGTAAAAAACGGATATATGTTAGATAAAGTCTTTGCGTGTGTATTGATGATTATATTTTGGAGCATTCTATTGAATTTAGGAGTGACTCTATTGGAAAAAATATTATTTCCACATTTACGAAAAGGAGAAAGAAAATGAAAATTTTAAAGGCTATGTGTGCAGCTGCTGTTGCGTTAAGTTTAGTTGGCTGTGCTCAAACATCAAATTCTGATAAAGAATTGACAAAGGTTACATTGATGTTGGATTATACGCCAAACACAAACCACACTGGTTTCTATGTAGCTAAAAACAAAGGATATTATAAAGAGGCTGGTTTAGATGTAGATATTATTGAACCAGGTGATAATGCGACAACTTCAATGGTTGCGGCAGGAAAAGCTGATTTTGGAGTTTCTTACCAGGAAGATGTTACGTATGCTCTAACGAGTGAAGATCCACTTCCAATTAAAACAATTGCGACAATTATCCAGCACAATACTTCAGGATTTGTTTCTTTAAAGAGCGCAAACATCAATTCTGTAAAGGATTTTGAAGGAAAAACATATGCAGGATGGGGAGCACCAAGTGAAGAAGCCGTCATTAAAGCGGTTATGAACGAAGCGGGTGCTGATTTTAGTAAGTTAAACATCGTAGGATCTGATGGGTCTGGTATTGCAGGACTTAGTGATGAAGTTAGTAAAAATAAAGTGAACCTTGGATGGGAATTCTATGGTTGGGCAATTATCAAAGCGTTACAAGATGGATATGATTTAAACTATATGCCATTAGCGGATTTAGATAATCGTTTGGATTACTATACTCCGGTTATTATCACCAACAAAAAGATGATTAAAAAGAATTCAGATACAGTTAAAAAATTTATGGAAGCTACTAAAAAAGGATATGAATATGCGATTGATCATCCAAGTAAAGCAGCTGAAATCTTACATGAGGATGCATTGTCAGATACAGATTTGAAATTCCTTAAAGAAAGTCAAAAATATTTAAGTAGTCAATATGCCAAAGATGCAGATTCATGGGGTGTTATGAAAGATTCTGTATGGGATAATTATACAGATTTTATGTATGAAACAGGATTGATCAGTCAAAAGATTGATGCGAAAGACCAATATACTAACGAGTTTGTGAAATAATGAAGCTATATGTTGAAAAGCTAAATCTTGAATTTTCAGGAAAAGAAATATTAAACGATATTTCTTTTTCTATTCAAGAAGGTGAATTTGTTTCCATTCTAGGGCCAAGTGGATGTGGTAAATCCACCATTCTGAATGTATTGGCAGGATTAATTGAAGATTATTCTGGCTCTGTATTTGTGGATGATGAACCAATTACAGGTATTAGTAGTCATTTTGCGTATATGCCACAAAGTGATTTATTACTTGAATGGAGAACGATTTTAGATAATGTTTGTTTGTATGGCGAAATCAATCATGATAAATCAATCAGACAACGAGCTTTAAAAGAATTTGAAACATTTGGTCTTTCTGGTTATGAAAACGCATATCCATCGAGTCTTTCAGGAGGAATGCGCCAAAGAGCTGCCTTTTTGAGAACTTCTTTGTGTAAAGCGGATATTCTTTTATTAGATGAACCATTTGGAGCGTTGGACGTTATTACTCGAAATGATATGCAAGATTGGTTGTTACAATTAAGAAAGAATTATAATCGTACTACTTTATTAGTTACACATGATATTGATGAAGCTTTATATTTATCGGATCGTATTTTGATTTTATCGAATAAGCCAAGTCATATCTTGCAGGAAATAGACTTATCTAAAGAAAAGAAATCGAGGGATTGGTTATTTTCACAAAGTGATTTGAAGAAACAAGTTTATGAATTGTTGAAGGGTGAAAATCATGCATGATGCACATTATCATTATTCAAAAGAAATAAATGCGCTGCAGAATGAATATGGAATTTCTGGTATTTGTAACGTCGCAAATGAAATAGAATTTGAACTTGTCCATCAAAAGCAGTTGTTCTATTCTTGTGGAGTACATCCTTGGAATGCAAGTTTAGATACATTTGAATCCATGCTTCCTTTGTTAAAAAAGGCACCTATCATTGGCGAAATCGGCATGGATAGTGTATGGTGTGATTTGGATTTAAATATTCAAAAAGAAGTGTTTGAAAAACAGCTTCAGCTTGCACATGCTTTAAATAAACCAGTCATTCTTCATACGAAGGGTCAGGAAAAAACAATACTTGAATTGATTCGTAAATATCCAAATACATATGTTGTACATTGGTATGGATGTATGGATTATGTCAAAGAATATGATGAAGTGGTATCTT
>NZ_DBMEXE010000096.1:0-3616 GCF_056804935.1 Holdemanella sp.
TATCCAGATTCTTTACACTTGACTGTAGAGCAATCGAATCCACTTCCTTAAGCCATTCATATTCTTTCTTTAAAGAAACTAGATCCTTAGCACATGCCGAATAACTTAACGTGATTCCATCTTTTTCATAGGCATCCTTACGTTTTGCCAGGTAATGATTATATACAAAACGAGTACAGCCAAAAGTCTTGGCCAGCAATATTCTTTGTTCTCTATTTGGATACATACGATACTTGAATGCCTTTTCCATGATGATTTCTCCTTATTGATTCGCTATTTTCTTTTTTGACTTCTTATATACTCTATAATCTGTTCTTCTGTATTTTCAGAAACTGTAGCTACAAAATAAGAAGGATTCCATAGATGTCCACCCCATAACTTGGATCTTAGATCATCCCCAAACTCTTTCATCAAGAGTCTGGCTGATACACCCTTCATAGCCTTTATAATATTTGGAATGTAATGCTGCGGCGTACAATTGATCAGCATACGGATGTAATCTTCCTCTATATTCATTTCCAGAATTTGAAAACCATTATCCTTTGAAATCTGAGTCAGCAGCTCTTTTAATCTTGTTGCGACCTGTCCATTCAAGATATTGCGACGATACTTTACACACCATACAATATGATACTGTATTGAATAGACATAGCCTCTACCTTTGACAACTTCCATATGTTTTTACCTCATCAATATTATAACATATGTATATATTTAAAGCACTATACTTATCATTTATTTTTAAATTATTTATCTAACATCTGCACATCTAATTCATCTCATGAATAAAGTCACGAGTGTTCTTAGATTGCACTATACATAAATGTATTCAGAATATTTTCTATCTGATACTCATGTTCGATATCCCATAATAAAAGATATCATCTTTCCACTAACAAGTATTCTATTTAAAACGATTGAAAGGCATAAACTTCACAAGACAACAATACAAGCGTTTTAAATTAGGAATGCAATCTCTATCAAGCAGCCAATGGCTGTTTTTTTTCGTATTTCCAAAGAAAAAGGAACATCACTGTTCCAATACTTCAATATCTACAATATCATCTATTTGTATTTGAATATTCTCTTTAAAATATAACACCTTATTCAATTCATCTATACGCTTAAAAGATAAAACGCTCTCCATGTACTGACCACCACTTTTTGTCTTATCCTTTTCAAAATAAGTGATTCTACATTTCGATTTCAAATGCATCAATTCAGTGATTTTCTCATTGATTTCAAGCTTTTCTTCATTTGATAAAATTCTTTTTTCCTGCGTGATTCTACCCTGTTCTATCACAGCTTCTTTATGACCTGTTAAAGCTGCAAAAGGCGCAAATTGAGCGGCACGATCTGACATAGACATCTTTGGATATTTACTTTTAGGGCGATCCATTGTATACCATCTTTCATCCATTATGCCTTATGCCCTCCAATCTGCGCATTTCGCTCTTTTGCCTTGGCACCCTTCTCAAAATCCGTTCCCTTTAAGATCGAATTCTTACCATATTTATTCTTTATTTTTAAAGTCACCTTTTGAAGATCATTTTCCTTCTTTAATTCTTCTTCATCCACATTTGAAAATAAATCCATCTGTTCAAAGCCACGATTCTTTTCATCTATCACTTCAACAGCCGCCACATTGATTCTTCGCACCAATAAACTAGAATCCACATACTGATCATATACATCCAATATATTTTGATTTAGAATTGAATTCGCATTTGTCTTTTGAGGTAAATGAACAATTTTATTTAAGCTTTTCGGCAAAACACGTCCATAAAAATCAACCATCGTTTCGCCCGTATAATCCGCATTTGCTTCATAACCAATAGTAAGAACCACTTTATTTGTCACCAAATCCTTATCCACCAAACTTAAAGCTAAAGATTCCACCATTTCCTTTACTAAAATCTTAGCCTTTTCTTTTTCATACCCACAAGATAAGACTTGTCCCGAACCTATACTATTCTTTTCTGGCTTATATGCCTTGATATCTTCAATCGTACAAGGTTCATATCCCCACGCATGATCAATCAATAGTTCGGCATTTACACCAAATGTCTTAAACAAAACATCCTCATGTTCCAAGCTAAAGGTACAAAGCTTACCCATTGTATCAATACCTAGTTTATGCAATCTTTTCTCATATCCTTTTCCAACACGCCAAAAATCAGTCAAAGGCTTATGATTCCACAACAATTTACGATACCTACATTCATTTAAAGCCGCAACACGAACCCCATTTTCATCTGGATCTTTATGTTTGGCCACAATATCCATTGCCACCTTGGCAAGATATAAATTCGTACCAATACCTGCTGTAGCCGTGATGCCAGTTGTTTCATAAATATCTAAAATCATTTTCATCGCGAACTCTTTGGGTGTTAATTGATACGTATTTAAATATGGCGTCGCATCAATAAACACTTCATCAATAGAATATACATGAATATCTTGGCTTGAAACATACTTCAAATATATATTATAGATTTGCGTACTGATATCCAAATAGTATTTCATTCTTGGAGGTGCAATTAAAAAATCGACTTCAAATCTAGGATTCTTTTTTAAGATTTCATCATCACTCGACTTACCATCAAAACGCAAAAATCCCTTTTTCCTTTTGGCATTCACTTGCCTTACCTTTTGATTCACCTCAAACAAACGACACCTTCCACCAATTCCATACTGCTTTAAAGAAGGCGATACAGCCAAACATATTGTTTTTTCTGTTCTAGAAGCATCCGCAACAACTAAATTTGTAGTTAAAGGATCCAATCCTCTAGAGACACATTCACAAGAAGCATAGAAAGACTTTAAATCGATAGCTAAATAAATCTTTGACTTCATGAACGTGTAATCTTTTTAAGAAGACCATTTAATTCATCCAAACCAGAAGTCACTTCATTCAATTGACCTCTTAACGTAGGAATCATCTGTTTCAACTCTTCTTTTGCGGCTTTTTTTGCTTTTTTCTTCTGATATTTCTTTACCTTTTGAATTATTTTCATCTAAAACTCCAATCGCATTTGATACCACACTACACCACCATGAACACTTGAGGATACACCCTCATTTTTAAATCCAAACTTACTATAGTAAGGCACCAATCTATCTTTACAAGTTAACACTAATCCTTTTCGGTTTTCTTGTCTAGCCAAATCAATCATTGCACACATGATCTTCGCGGCATAACCATTTTTTTGATAATCTGGTAATGTATTTAATCCAAATATCATTTGCCAGTCACCATCTTCATCATGCATCGAAGCATCACTATACATTTCATCCGTTAAATCTCTTTGGTTTGTACAAAAACCATCGATAAAACTAATCAATTGATTTTTTTCGAACAATAAAAGAAAATGATTCGCATATACATTCAATCTTTCCTGAATCTCTATTGAAGTCGCTGCTTCATTGGGTGGAAAACAAGTTGCTTCTACCTTAGATAATATTTCTGCATCTTCAATCGTTCCTTTTCGAATCATGAAATCACCTCGCAGGTATTATACCAAAAAAGAAGTGATTACTCACTTCTTAATGCCTCTACAGGATCTTTTTTACTCGCAATCTTGGATGGAATCAATCCTGCAAGAATGGTTAATAC
>NZ_DBMEXE010000096.1:3626-5856 GCF_056804935.1 Holdemanella sp.
TCAAGAATACAGCTCCATTGACTGGTAATTTGGCAATATGCGAAACACCTGTCATATTCTCAACGACCACACTAATTGGAACATTCAATACAAGTGTAATTAATATACCTAATACACCACTGATCAATCCAATAATGAATGTTTCTGCATTAAATACACGCGTAATATCTTTCTTACTAGCCCCAATTGAGCGTAAGATACCAATCTCTTTTGTACGCTCCAATACTGAAATGTAAGTAATAATACGAATCATGATGCTTGATACAATGAGTGATACAGATACAAAGGCAATCAAGACATAACTAATAATATTTACAACACTTGTCACAGAACTTAACATCGTTCCAATAAAATCATTATATGTGATCACATTGCTCTTTGTCTGCTTCTTATTATAATAAGTAATCAAATCCCCCAGCTTTTCTTTTCCATCAAAACTTGATGCATATAAAGAAATCTTTGTCGGATTTGAGTAATCTACAACACCAAGTTTAGTCAAATTCGAATCATACGTCGCATTGATATTTTCATTATACGTATTCATGTAATTCATCAATTCTTCTTGCGACATACTAGAAAGCTGCATCATCTGCTCATTTGTAAGATTTGACATACTCATCTTCTGACCTGAAGCAAACTCGGTCTGCGTAAAAATATTGATATTTGGATTTGTCTTTTGTTCTTTTACAATTTGAGCATTCTCCGTCTTAGAAGTTACATACTCTTCCATAGCCTTTGTATAATACACACCACCCATTGTTGGTTGTGAAACCGTGGATTCACTTGGCTTAATAATTCCAACCACCTTGATTTCAGGACTCTTCGAAACAACATCCTTCATATACAATTCATTTTCACTTTGGTTGATCCACAAACCATTTACCTTTTGATATAAATCGCTATTTAGAACCAATCTAAACTTCAAATTTAAGATATCATCCACACTATACGATTCTAGGTTTGTCTTTGAAATCTTGTCCGTCTCTCCATTTAAAATCTTTTGATAATTCTTAACCAATTCATCCTGATCTAACAATCCCAAAGAATACAGTGCATAATCCGTTATTTCGTTATTTTCATCAACCTCTAAAACAACTTCGTTATAGTTTGTTGGCCATTTACCTTCAACAAGCTGATATTCATCATCCCGAAGTTTTTTCGATTCTGGTAAAGAAAGCCATACTTGATCATTGGTCATAGCACTTGAATCCATGAATTGCGATTGAATCGACATCATATCCGACATGCCTAATTTATCCAACAAACCATTTGGCGATACTTGCACTAAGCCAGAATCTGTATTTTCATTATAAACTTGTAAATTTAAATTATAATCATACTCAATTGCTTTCGCCGTCTTTCTAAATTCTTTACCCTTACTACTTTCAATATACGATTTAAAAGCCGATAAGTTATTCTTCTTTGAACTCGATAAAGATTCTAATACATCCTCCACATAAGGACGAGAATAGATTTTAGAATCCTTATGTTCTTCTGTCTTTTTCTTCATGCCCATCATCGTTGTCATTAATGTAGACATATCACTTGAATTAGCCTGAATCTCAATCGGATAACTGGCCATTGTATCATTTTCCATTTGATCAATATAAGACTGCATACCATGCGACAATGACATAATCAATGCGATCCCAATAATTCCAATGCTTCCGGCAAAAGAAGTTAAAAATGTACGTGCCTTTTTTGTCATTAAATTATTTAAACTTAATGAGCAAGCCATTTTAAAAGACATGCCAGGTCTTTTTAACACACTCATATCCACATTCATTTCTTGTTCATTAAAAGGATTAGAATCCGATACTAAAGAACCATCCTTTAAGCGAATAATTCGACTCGAATATTCATCTGCCAATTGCGGATTATGGGTAACCATAATGACAAGCTTATCTTTTGAGATTTCCTTTAAAATCTCCATAATCTGCACACTTGTTGCACTATCCAAAGCACCAGTTGGCTCATCTGCCAAAATAATATCTGGATTATTGACAATAGCACGAGCAATGGCCACTCGCTGCATTTGTCCACCCGACATCTGGGTTGGCTTTTTATGAATTTGATCCGAAAGTCCAACCTTATTTAAAGCCCCTATAGCTCTTTTTCTTCTTTCCTCTTTATTGACTCCCGTTAGTGTTAAAGCTAATTCTACATTACTTAAAACACTCTGATGCATGATTAGATTATAGGATTGAAACACAAAACCAACCTGATGATT
>NZ_DBMEXE010000097.1:0-992 GCF_056804935.1 Holdemanella sp.
GCTAACATCAGTTGTTATAATCATATTTAGAAGAACTAGTACTCCATTCACTCATATCATCCGAAATATGACTTGTAGAAAACGCATTATAGATAGAACAAATCACAGTTCCTCCAACCATTACCACCATAAGCACTGGAATAACTTGAAACATGGTATCAACCGTTTTTTTTGTCCTTTGCATGTCTTCTGAAGCTTCTATTCTTTCCTGAAGATGTTTTTCTTGAGCCGCCCAAAGTTCTTCTTGTGTCATTTCCGAAGTGTCAACACCATCATATTCATATGCAAGCACAGGTGAAACCGATCCTAACATCAACATAAATACTGTAGCCATTCCTAATACTAATTTTTTCATTCTCATATCCTCCTAATTTACCTTTTCACTATATAAGACGAAACAATCTTTCAAATGGTTATACTAAATTTAAATTTTTTTGAAAATGATTAGTATGGCCTATATTGTTCCACTCCTGTTTTGTAATATGTATTAGAAATTAAATCATCTACAACAAATCTTTTAGGCGGTTGTAAACTCAATTGATAACTCAATACCCAACGAAAGAATGGTATTGGCATATTTAATTTCTTACGAGAATCTGCCAAAATTGATTTTACTTTTAATTCTTTCAAATTGTATAAATCAGCAATTTCAGATAAATCTGTATCAAAAACATAAAACAAGATCAACGCAAACCTTTGTTTTGGTGATAATAAATCGAGTTTTTCATCTAAAAGACGTATTTGAGCATTATAATTCACATTTTCATCATAAATAAAATCTGTTTTATCATTTTTTAAATTTGCTTCAAAATCTATTACATCCTCACTAATTTCACAAAAATCAAAGGAAAATCTTTCAGGATCTAACGTATCATAAATACTTTCCATGCACTTTTTGTGAAAATAATCTATCCAATATTCAAAACTATAATCACCCCACAAATGCATTCTTTATATGCGTAATCTCTGTATGATCCAATGTTGGCAACAGG
>NZ_DBMEXE010000097.1:1002-3399 GCF_056804935.1 Holdemanella sp.
TATAATCATCCCACAAATGAGCTGTTCTTTCATCAGCTTCCATATATGTTTTTTCAATTACTGATTCCACAAAGTCAGCTTCATTTTTAACTCTACTTCCGATATAAATCGCATACTTTGAAGTATATTCATATACATGACCAATCTGTTCAGCTCTGGTCATATTTTTATTGATTTCCATAATAATTATTATTTCCTACATCTACAGTTCTTTTTATTAATAAATTTTTCTTTCTAATAATTGAATGACACAAGCCAAGGTTTGACCATTCCCACCAGGATACATAGATTTTTTTTGAATACGACCAACCATCCTACAATCATCAGGAATCGGTGTAAGATCATTCAGGCATGATTTCAATGGATCACTAAAGAACAACTGCACATGTTGTGATTTATAAATTTTATATTCATATCCCTCTACATCTGGATAATACTTAATTGTTAAAGTACTATATTTAAATTTTGCCATTGCTGCAATCAACATGGTGTATTGTAAAGAACCATAAAAACCAATAATCTTAATTTTTCCATTATGCTCATCAATCCATCGATTCACTTCATCCAACGATACATTAGACAGTTGTAAAATCTTATAGTTTCTATTGTTTCGATTATTATTTCTAGATCTAACCTTTTCTTTTGGCTTATGAATTGGTGTTTCTACCACCTTTTTAGTTACATTAAAACTAAAGCCACAATTTTTACAAATATTAACTTCATCTGCGACTAATTCTTCGCAAATTGGACAAATTTTCATAAATATACCCTGCACTCCCTTATTTCGCAAACATATCAAAGTTAAATTCTTTGACCACTTTGTTATCTGTAATTCTTATAATCTTTTTATTCACAATATATCCATCTTTATTAATCGTTATAATGGATTTTTGATCATTCGTATCATTCACAGATGAATCATCATTTTCATCTACAACCTGCTCTATTGTTGTATATGAATAAACCGTATTTCCATTTTTATCTTTTGTCACATCTGCTTTATTAATATTTTTTTTCAACGAATCTTTCCACTGTTTTAACTCAATATCTGCAGCCTCTTTATTATCAACAACATTAGCTAAAGCTACCTGTGGTTTTAAGTTTTCTCCTGTTAATAGATACGTATAATATGCTTTTGTACCCATAGTTAAATACATGTATTCTTCTCTATTCTTTTTTGTTGGAGTAATCTGATTATCAAAAGTACGTTTATCAATATTATCCATATCAAAATCATCAACCATTGATTAAGATATTTGATCATTTTCTACTTTATATTCAATAGATAAACCATTACCTCCATATGCTCCATAGTACTCATCTTTTTTACCCGTGTTTTTAAAGTAATATTGACTAACCGCATATTCATCACCGACTGATTCTTTAAATTCTAAATGATAAATACTTAAATCATTTAATTTATCCACAGCTCTAACAACCTGCTTATAGTTACTATTATAATCAACTGCTGCATATCCAGCTGCACCTGTTACAGCTACTGTTCCAGCACATACTCCTGCTTTTACACTCGCCGTTTTACTTGCCCACCATTTCGCAAATCCTGATTTAGATGCACCTGTCTTAGTAGCAGCTGCTCCAGCCGTTGTAGCTGCTGCACTTGTTCCAACCGTTTTAATAATGATATCCTTTGATACATGTGTAACGGCCGTCTTAGCCATTTGGTCATGCAACATCCATGTTAAGAATGGCATTGGTGCAACGCCATAGAAAGATACGCCCTTTTCTCTCATTGATTCGATGATAGTCTTGATTTTCTTTCTTCCATATGCTAGATATCCCTTTACAGTATTCCCACTAACACCATAAACATCAGCAATTTCAGAAACACTCATATCTTCAAAGTAATACATCATCAATGCAAGTCTTTGATTTTCAGGAAGTTCATTTAGCACTCCTTGTACGCCTTCTTGAAGTTCTTTATAATTCATACTTGCTTCTGGTTCAAAAGAAGTCTTATCATTCTTGATATTCGCCTCAAACTCAAGTCTATCCTCTTCATCATCTAAAGAACTAAACTCGACTGGTTTATTCTTACCAATTTTTGATTTTGTATAATCCAATGCCTTATGCGAAACAATTTGATTGAACCAACTCTCAAACTTAGCATCATCCGTTAACTGATCCAACTTCTGAAACGCTTGAATATAAGCTTCCTGTACAATATCTTTAGCTGTAGCCTCATTATTCACTACTTTATACGCAATAAAATATGCTTTTCTTTCTGTCAATTGAATAATTTCAGCAATTGCTTCATTATCCTTTTTTCTTGCTCTTGTAATTAAACCCTTTTCCATTTATTTTTACCCTTTTATAATTCAAAATATTATAACCCATATTTTTATATTCCTATTTATTTACACATAAATATTATAGACG
>NZ_DBMEXE010000097.1:3409-5850 GCF_056804935.1 Holdemanella sp.
TAGACGATATTCAATATAAATACTATCATTTTATAACCACTTAATTAATTTCCAATAAACTCTTCATACCAATACGTATAATAAATAGTTCCACACTCTGTTTGATGTGTATCTACTCCATAATGAGAACTAAACCATCCTTCCCTTATAGCTGCTTCATTTAAAGCTGCTTTAGCTGCACTATTAGCCTCATCATAAGATGTATAAGCACCATAAGGAATTGTATCATCACAAGCTGGTATTTCTTCACGTACTAGAATGATCTCTCTTTCACCATTATCTTCAGGTTGTGGTGTTTTCTTTACTTCTGGAACATATGTATCATTTGAATTTTCTTCAATTGGTGCACTATATTCCTGTACCTGATTATTTGAATTTGAATACTCTTGTGCAACAGGTACACTTTCATTGGATTCTACATTTTGTTCCTCTTGTACTTGTACTTCTACCTCTTCCACTTTCTCTTTATTCTCCTTTACTTCATTTTCTTGTACACTAGAACATCCCACTAACAACATACTTAACACTAAACTCATACCGAATAATTTTTTATTTAACATTTTCATTACCTCACCTTTAAAATTAACATTCCAATAAATAAGAGCGTAAATATTAAGCTCCATACATTTCTTTCTACAATCAACAGCAATTCTTTATATGTAAAATCAGACAAACAACTACAATAGATTCCATTAAAACATTTTCTTTGAAAAGGACTCAGCCTCAAATACTTAACACTTTCTTTCACACTCAACTGATAGAGCACAATCAAATCAATTCCTTTTTTATCTAAATATCTACCCAACCAATCCATTTCGTGTTGCATACCAACATCTCCTTTTTAAAAACCCATACTCATCTGGACTTGTTGATCAAACATTTGTTGTTGCTGATCAAATATTTGTTGCTGCTGTTGATTAGCCATTTCATTTTGTTGTTGTACTATCATATCTTGTTGCTGCAAATACATTTCAACCTCTTCATTAAAACGACGAAATTCTTCTCTAAACAATGCTTCATCTTGCATCGCAACCTCTCTAAAATAGGCTAGTTGCTCATCTGTGAAACCTCCGTAGTATTGTGCTAAATCCAATTCTGCATCTACCCATTCTTCATAAGATGCAAAATTTTGTTCTTGAAATGTAGATGGATCTTCATAATCAACACCACCATTACTTGCACACCCTGTAAAACACACTAACATTACTAATAAACCAATAACCTTTTTCATTTTCATTTCCTCCTTATTTACCTCTTCACTATATAAGACGAAGTAATTCTTCAATTGGTTGTATAAAATTTAAATTTTTTTTATTTTTAATACATCTGATACAAATTATTCATAAAATTATAAATATCCATATTGGCTTCCAGTAGTTTTTCTGGATAATTGATATACATTTCACCTGCATCCGCAAAGAATTCTGCGGTATCATCTCTACCATACTCCCCTAAACAACCTGGAGCCATTTCATGTAATCTTTGCCATTCATAACCATCGGAAATACCAAGATATGTATAATAATTCCCATGTACAAAATCAAAGATATGTGTTAATTCATGACTCACCGTTCCTTTTTGATTGTGAATTTCATTTACATCCATCTGTAGTGTAATTGACAAATCATCTGAAGATGCATATGCATAGGTTCCAAAACCTCTATTATCAATATCAACATCATCTGCAATTGCTACTGCATCAAAATTTTGAGGTTCACAAAATTTAATCAACCGACAATTATCCAATAAGAACTGCGGCTGCGTTCTAATAAATTCATCCACATATTTCTGAACATCTCCAGCCTTTAAATTATTGCCAGGAAGAATCTCAATTGTAGGTAAACCCTCATAATATAAATATTGTTCTGTAATAATCTGGTTGTATGCCTCTTCCTGCTGTCTAAGAATCTCATTATATTGCTCCTTAGCCGATACATAATCTGAGTGAACCGGACTCAAAACTAAAATCAATGCACAGCAAATGATTCCCAACAATCCAAATTTCACAAACTTATTTGTCTTAGGCTGTTTCTTTTCAATATAACTCAAACAATCCGCTACATCATCCAAATCAAAATGATCTTGATAATAATCATAAACACCTTGTTTTGTTTCTTCATCCAACGTTTCAAACTTCTCTAAATCAGACACTGAAAACTTTGTACGAATATATTCCTCCGTTAAAATATTAGGATCTATCTTTTCCTTATGATAAGTCAAAACCAATACCAACAATCCACTTAACAATCCAACTAAGAATGAAACCTCAAAATCAAAACCATTAATAAGCGCCTGATCAACCATATTAATTTCTTCAGTCACAATTAAATCCTGGTATCCATATAACATGAAAAACACACCTACAAATACTAAAATCGATAAAAACACTTTATTTTTAGTCATACTAAATCTCTCCTTCTTACTTTGTTTTTTTATCTTTA
>NZ_DBMEXE010000098.1:0-5807 GCF_056804935.1 Holdemanella sp.
TCACAGGCTGTTCCTTATGGAAAATAAGAACTGCACACAAGGTAGCATTCAAAATAAATAATCCATTTGTTAAAGCTCCAAATAAGAATTCAATGAAATGTTTTAAAAAAGCTCCTACAATGCCAAATTCTAAAACGACAATAAAACTAATACATATCATACAAATAAGGAAACACAAACGAAATAAGTTTGAGTGCAACCAAGACGTTTGTGTTTTCTTTTTCGTAGATTTTCTTCGTGTTGTTTTTTTTCTGGCTTTTGCCATACTTACCCCACTTTCTACTTATTTAAGTTTATTTCTAAAATAACCGGTAAAATCATCGGTCTTTTTGCGGTTTGTTTATAAAGATATTTAGAAACCTTATCACGAATCAAGTTACGCGTTTCTAAATTGTCATACGTTTTATTTTCAACCGCCTCGTTGATCGTATCTTCCATAATTTTAGCTACATCACCCGTGATGTATTCTGCATCACGCAAATAGATCAATCCACGACTTTGTACATCTGGACCATTAATTATTTTCTTTGTCTTTGCGTTGATACCAATTGCTAAAATCATGACACCATCCGTACTCAATGTTTCACGATCTTTTAATACGACACCTGCCATATCCCAGTTTTCTTTTCCATCGATCATTGTTTCATGAAGCTCTAATTCCATTGCGCAAGAAACTAATTTACGATTTTCAAAAGTGGCAACCTGCCCATTATCTAAAATGATGATGCGACTTGGATCATATCCCATTTCAACCGCAATCTGTGAATTCATGTGCAACAAACGATATTCCCCTTTGATTGGAATATAGTATTTGGGTTTTGTAAGGAAGATCATCATTTTCAAATCCTCTTTACTAGGGTGCATACTCAAAACATTCTTATCTAAGACGATGATTTCACCCTCTTTTTTGTACATGTCATTTTCCATGCTCTTGAATTCATTTTCAACACCAGGTACAACCGGACTTGCGACCACAATGACATCATCCTGATCAAACACAATCGATTCTAATTCATTGTTGGCAATGTTGTTGATAGTTTTGAATAAAGATTTACCTTGCCCTGAAATGATTACGACAACGTCTTTCATTGAGTTATCAAAATCAGCTGGATCAATCACTAAGGAAGGATCCACCTCATACCCAATTTCTTTTAATCGCCCTACTAAATCACGTAATTCTTTTGAATAGAATGCCATCTTACGACGACTTGCCATACAACAATCAATGATTTCCTGAATACGATATACACTTTGTGTATACACACTCACAAAGACACGCTTATTTTCATGTGTTTCTAAAACCTGTAAAAGCTTAGGGGAAATACGATGACTCGGAGAAGTGTGTCCACTTCTTTCTGCCCCTTTACTTTCCTGTAACAAAGCCAATACACCTTCGTTACCAAGTTCTGAAATCGTTGTGAAATCGGCACGATATGCATCGTCTAAATCATCATAGTCTTCAATAAATTCACCAGAATATACAATATAGCCTTGCTCTGTACCAATCGCTAAACCAAATGTTCCTGGATACGCATGCGTAATTGGGAAGAAAACAACTCTTCTTTTGCCGATACGCTTTTTATCATTACGCTTTACAGAATGTACACGCACACCTGTAATATGTTCCTGACGAATCATTTTCTGTACTTCTTTTACAGCTAATGGAGCGGTATAAACATCACAAGGAACTTGTTTTAATAAATATGGTAAAGCTCCCATTACATCATCATGACCATGCGTAATAAAAATACCCACAACACGATTTTTATTTTCAACTAAATACGTAAAATCCTGAATAATAAACTCGATACCTAATGACTCCTTGTTGTCAGGAAATTTGATACCCGCCTCTATTACATAGATGGATTCATCCACCTCCACACAGAATAAATTTTTACCATCTTCATCTAAACCACCAAGGGCAAAGATACGGATTTTTTCAGTTAATGAAGGAATTTTTTCTTCTTTCATATTATCTCCTTTTAAATAGTATTATTTTTCTAAATTATATCACACCGCAACGCCATCTAAAGAGAAACTTTTCGCCTCTGTAATTTTAACTTCTACAAAATCTCCAGGTTGAATATTTTCACCTTTAAAGTTAACTAATTTTTGAGTGTCTGTATATCCAGAATATACCTTTTCATTCTTCTTACTTAAGCCATCCACTAATACGGTAACAGTACGACCCACATAAGCTTTATTCTTTTCTAAAGCCAGATCATTCCATGTTTTATTTAATTTCGCTAAACGCTTTCTCTTTGTCTCCATATCAATCGAGTCATGCATACGGCTAGCTGGTGTACCAGGTCTTGCTGAGAAAATAAATGTAAAGGCATTATCGTATTTACAATAACGAACCACATCTAGAGTGTGTTCAAACTGTTCATCGGTTTCATTTGGGAAACCAACAATGATATCTGTCGAAACAGAAACATTTGGAATTGTATTGACAATCTTATCATATAAAGCTAAGTATGATTCTTTTGTATAACGACGACCCATTAACTTAAGTACATCATCATCTCCTGATTGTAGCGGCAAATGAATAAATGGCATGATATTGTCATATTTTGCGATTATATCAATCATTTCTTCGGAGAAATCCCAAGGGTGACTTGTTGTAAAACGAACACGAGGAATGCCAATTTTAGCAACTTCTTCTAATAATGTCGCAAAATCCTGTTCATTATCCATATCTTTTCCATACGCATTCACGTTTTGTCCAAGCAATGTGATTTCTTTATAACCCTCATCCTTAAGTTGCTGAACCTCTTTTAAGATTTCAGACATCTTACGTGAACGCTGTTTACCACGAGTATAAGGAACAATACAATATGTACAGAATTTGTCACAACCATACATAATGTTGACCCAAGCCTTGAATGTTCCAAAACGGTGTACCGGTAGATTTTCGTAAACCTCTCCTTCTTTAGAGTAAATCTTTACAACTTTTTTACCCTCAACCATACAACTATAAAGCATGCTAGGAAGCTCTTGAATATTGTGTGTTCCAAACAATAAACGAACTTGAGGATATTTCGTTAATAAAGTTTCAACTAAACCTTCCTCTTGTGCCATACATCCACAAACACCAATCACAAGATCTTTGTTTTCGCGATATAAACGTTTGAAGTTACCAATCTCACCCAATACTTTTTCTTCCGCATTTTGACGAATTGCACAAGTATTGATAATTATGACATCACTGCCTTCAGCCGTTTCATTAGGTGCAAATCCTAGCTCATCTAAAATACCAGCCAATGTTTCACTATCACGCTCATTAGCCTGGCAGCCATATGTAGAAATAAAATATTTTTTTCCTCTTCCCATCATACGAGCAGCTTCAGGAATATTAAATGTATCAATACGATCAATTGTATTTGTAGTACGCTTTTGTGCTTCTTTTAAATCGGGTAATACCCATCCTGGTTTTTGTTTCATGTGATCTCCTTTCGAAAAAAAATGCCAAGCACTAAGCTTGGCAAATGTGTTTAAATTTGAATTACTGGTTGATTGCTCCAACAGGGCAAGTTCCTACGCATGAACCGCAGTCGATGCAAGTTCCTTCGTCACAAACTGATTTTCCTTCATCGTCTAATGAAAGAGCTCCTACAGGGCATCCTCCTACACAAGCACCACATCCGATGCAAGCATCTTTATCGATATTTACTGCCATTGTTATTTCCTCCTTGTTTAATAATTTATACTCAAATTATAGCGATAACCAAGTAGTGAATCAAGACAGTTTAGTAAGTGCAGGCTTACCGTAATTCATTTACCAAACTAAAAAATTGAAGTCGGGACTAAAGCCCGACATTTTTATTTTGCGTATTCCTGGGCACGTGTCTCACGAATAACATTAACCTTGATTTGACCTGGATATGTCAATTCAGATTCAATCTTATCACGAATATCACGAGCTAATTTTACACAAGTCATGTCATCCACGTGTTCTGGATTTACAAGTACACGAATTTCACGACCTGCCTGAATCGCAAACGCATTTGAAACACCCTCAAATCCATTCGCAATTTTCTCTAAGTTTTCAAGACGGTTGATATAAGCCTGAGCACTTTCTTTACGTGCACCAGGTCTTGCAGCACTAATTGTATCTGCTGCGATAACCAAATGACTAGTCAAGAACTTAGGTTCTACATCCCCATGGTGTGAGTGGATCGCATTTAATACAATTTCTTTTTCACCATGTTTCTTACAGAACTTGTATCCCAATTCAACATGAGATCCATCTTGCTGCTCAATATTCAATGCCTTACCAATATCGTGCAACAATCCAGCACGTTTGGCAATTTGCTGATTCAATCCAAGTTCAGCTGCCATGCATCCAGCGATATAGGCAACTTCCATAGAGTGCTGCAAAGCATTTTGTCCATAAGAATAACGATATTTTAATGTACCAATCAATTTTACAATTTCACGATCAATACGACCAATACCCAATTTAAAGATAGCTTCCTCGCCAGCCTTCATGATCTCTTGATCAATTTCATTCTGGTATTTCTTAACAACATCTTCAATTCGTCCCGGCTGAATTCTTCCATCACGAATCAAGTGTTCCAAAGCTAGACGAGCCACTTCACGACGTACTGGATTAAAACATGTAATCGTAATCAAATCTGGAGTATCATCGATGTTTAATTCAACACCTGTTGCCTGTTCAAAACAACGAATATTACGTCCTTCACGACCAATGATACGTCCCTTCATTTCTTCACCAGGTAAAGAAACAACACTGACTGTCTTTTCTTGAGTTTCCTGCTGAGACATACGCTCAATAGCTAAGGCAATGATATTCTGCGCTTTTTCATTGGCAGTCGCCTTTGCCTCATCCTCTTTATCTTTGATGTATGCAATTGTTTCATGTTCCATTTTCTTTTCCACAATCGCAAATAATTCATCTTTTGCTGCCTGGCTTGACATTTTGGCAACACTTTCTAAAACGACAACCTGTTTGTCGATTTCTTCTTGTAATTTCTTTTCTTTTTCGTCTAATGATGTCAGTTTGTCAGCAACACTTTTCATCTTTTCATTAATCTGACGCTCTTTTTGATTTAACGCTTCATCACGAAAATTCAAGTTATCTTCTCTACGCAATAACTTGTTCTCTAATTCCATTGATTCTTGTTTACGTTCTTTAATTTCTTTTTCAGCTTCTACGCGCAAATCATGAGCCTGTGTCTTTCCGTCTAACACAGCTTGTTTTACACGAGATTCCGCTTCATTTTGAGCTTCTTTTAAAATCTGTTCTGCTTTTTGCTGATTCTTATTTAAACCTGCTTTGGAAAGTCCGACCATACAGCCAGATCCAATTGCAAGACCTGCGACACCAGACAAAACGATCCATAGTACATCCATACTATTTCCTCCTTTTCGTCCTTTGTTCTAGGTAAAACCAAAAATATTATACACGAAAACAGGTATAAAGTCTATCAAGTCAAAGGGCAAAATAAAAGATGTTCGTCTAGACAAACATCTTATATTGAACCTCTCATCACTGAAGTGATGAGATTCTTGGGAACAGGTTTCTATCGAAACCTTTCTTACCAAGCTATCCCCGCAGTTCCTGCGGTTCTTTTTTATATTTGATTAATTTGCTAATATGCCTTGCATCAATATATTGATGGATGCATTTACATCTCTGTCATGAGTTGAATGACATTTTGGGCATATCCATTCTCTTACTTTTAAATCTTTTGTTTCTTCATTCTTATATCCGCAACAATGACAGATCTGACTGCTCGCATAGAACGTATCCACTTTCTTGATCACCTTTCCATACCACTGGG
>NZ_DBMEXE010000099.1:0-5674 GCF_056804935.1 Holdemanella sp.
TACAATGCCCAAGGACTAGATACTGGCCTCTTTGCTCCAAGAGTTACCAGGTCAGGAGTTTCACCTAACTAAATCAACTGCACCGAACTGGCGCACCATATTTATCCCCTAATTCTTGTTCAACGTATTCTTTAAATTTTAATAATCCCAGATACTCCGGGTGCGTTTCCGACTGCATTGTCGCAACACGAACGATACGCTTACCATTTGTAACTGAAGAACAACCTGTTGCACTTAGCATAAACACAAGACACATAAGCGCTCCAAGTACTTTTTTTATCAACTTCACAGTAATCCTCCTAATGTTTAGAACTGTGTTGTATTACGCTTAATAAATTTACATGGAATCTCCATTTTTTGTCGAACTGATTTTCCCGCAAGAACTTTAATAAGCGAATCAACCGCAATTTCACTTAACTCTTCTTCTTGTGAATCAATAGAACTCATTTCCGGATAGCAACAAACACATAATTCTGAGTTGTTGAATCCAACGATATTGACATCTTCAGGAATCGACTTATTGATTTGATGCACATATTTAAGTGCACCAACAGCCATCGCATCATCACTGGCAATGACGGCATCAAAATCCAACTTTTTCTTTGCCAGTAAATCTCTTGCCTTCAATACGTTATTTGGCATAAACACCTTGTATTCTTCCTGCACCTTTAAACCATTATCAATCAGTGCATCTTGATATCCCTCTAATTTTTTCGTTGTGCTGTACGAATTGGCATCATACAAAAACACAATTTTCTTCCTTCCAACTTCGATTAGATTACATACAGTATCATAAACCGCTTTATAATTATCTGTTAAAACACAATATACACCTGGTACTCGAACGTAACCATTCATAAGTACGACAGGAACTTTTTCGGCAGCATCTTTAAGATATTGAATATCATTCTGTCCGCAGTCCCCTGCATAATGTGAACCAACTAATATCATCGCATCGATTCTTCGATCCAATAATATTTTTACAGCTTCTACTTTTCCTTCATAATCAAAGCCACTACACATCAAAATTGAGTCATATCCATACTTGCGTAAATTCTTTTCTAAATACGCAATTGCACTCGCCATATAACGATCGGATACATCCGGACAAACAAGTCCAACCGTTTTAACCGAATTCAAACCTAAGCCTCGGGCAAATACATTGGGTGTGTAATCATACTCATTCATAACATCCCAGACTTTCTTTTTTGTCTTTTCTGAGACTTTAGGACTATTATTGATTACACGCGATACTGTCGCAATGGATACGCCTGATAATTTGGCAATGTCATAAATGTTCATATTTGTTTCACTCCTCAACCCCATTTCTTTACGTTGAGAATTGTAAGTACTTACATCACATTTTTTATTGTAGTCGTTCACATTTCATAAGTCAAGTTCTTTTTGGAATCGTTTTCACGCTCGTATTTAAGGGGTTTATTCATCTTCTTCTCTATTTTACCAAAAAACAAGAGTGAAACATACTTATTTGTAAGTTTTTTAAATTTTCCTATTGATTTATTCAAAAAACAGGGTTATTCTGTGTAAGTACTTACATCAAACATTTAAACTATAGACAGGAGGTAGAAATGGTGCAAAAGTATATAAAAATTCATTCGGATGACTTGGTAGCTGTTGCACTATGTCCTTTAGAAAAAGGGACGGTATGTAATGTCGATGGACAAGAGGTTACACTTATTGAAGATATTGCCCAAGGACATAAATTTGCGTTGAAAGATATTAAAAAAGATCAACCTATTATTAAATATGGATATCCTATTGGTATCGCAAAGGAAGATATCAAGCAAGGAAGCTGGATTCATACACACAACATGAAAACTGGCTTAAATGATTTATTAACTTATTCTTATCATCGTAATGTGCAAGAACTAGAACCTAGTGAAAAACGAACATTCATGGGTTATCGCAGAAAGAACGGTAAAGTTGGTGTTCGTAATGAAATTTGGATCATCCCTACCGTTGGCTGCATGAACAATGTTGCTACGTCTATCGAAAGACAAGCCCAGAAATATGTAAAGGGTAACGTAGAAGCTATTTGTACGTTTACACATCCATATGGATGTTCTCAAATGGGTGATGACCAAGAAAATACACGTCAAATTCTTGCAGATTTGATTCAACACCCAAATGCAGGTGGTGTTTTGGTCTTAGGTTTAGGTTGTGAAAACTCAAATATTGATGTTTTAAAGAACTATTTAAATGATTATGATACAGATCGCGTTAAGTTCTTAGTTGCCCAAGAACATGAAGATGAAATTAAAGATTCTCTAGACATCATCGCTGATTTAGCCGACGTTGTAAGCCAAGATAAAAGAGAAGAAATTGATGCGAGCGAATTGATCATTGGTATGAAGTGTGGTGGTTCGGATGGACTATCCGGAATCAGTGCCAACCCTACAGTAGGAGGCTTTTCTGATTTATTGATTTCTAAAGGTGGAACAACAATCTTAACCGAAGTGCCAGAAATGTTTGGTGCTGAAACCATCTTAATGGATCGTTGTGAAAATGAAGAGTTATTCAATGAAACCGTGGATCTGATCAATAACTTTAAAGAATACTTTAAATCGCATAATCAAACGATTTATGAAAACCCTTCTCCAGGAAACAAAAAGGGTGGAATTTCAACTTTGGAAGATAAATCTTTAGGTTGTACACAAAAGTCTGGTAAAGCTCCAGTGGTTGGTGTTTTACAATATGGACAATGTGTTAAGAACAAAGGTTTAAATCTATTAAGTGCTCCAGGAAACGATTTAGTTGCCGCAACCGCATTAGCTGCAAGTGGAGCTCACATCGTATTATTCACAACAGGAAGAGGTACTCCATTTGCCAGTCCAGTACCTACAGTTAAGATTTCAAGTAACTCTAGATTGTATTCAAATAAGAAAAACTGGATTGATTTTAACTGTGGTGAATTGGTTGAAGGCGTTAGCCTAGATACTTTATCCAATGACTTATTTGAATATGTATTAAGTGTTGCGGGTGGTAAAAAAGTAAAAAGTGAAGAAGCCGGTTTTCATGACATGGCAATATTCAAACAGGGCGTTACTCTATAATAGGAAAGGAACAATCATAACATGGAAAAATTAAGTTACAAAACCCTAGAAAACGTAGGGTATGATGGTTATCTATTAAAGGATGCCAAAGAAAAAGTCCTTCAATTTGGTGAAGGAAACTTCTTAAGAGCATTCGTAGATTATTGGTTTGATTTGGCAAACGAAAAAGCAGACTGGAATGGTAAATGTTGTCTAGTTCAACCTATCGCACCAGGCCTTGCTGAAATGATCAACGAACAAGATGGATTATACACATTGCACTTAAGAGGTAGTGTGAATGGAGAAAAAGTTGATGATAAACGAATCATTTCAAGTGTCAGTCGTTGTTTAAATCCTTACCAAGAAGAAGGATTTAACGAAATGATGAAAGTTGCCGCAAGTGACGATCTAGAAATCATCGTTTCAAACACAACAGAAGCTGGTATCCACTACGATCCTTCATGTCAATTTGAAGATAAACCAGCCGCAAGTTTTCCTGGTAAATTAACGCAAGTTTTATACCACCGCTACAAAAACAACAAGCCAGGCATCTTAATGCTAGCTTGTGAGTTGATTGACAACAATGGTAAAGAATTATTAAAGTGCGTGAACCAATATATTGAACAATGGAATCTTGAAGAAGGATTCAAAAAATATGTAAATGAAGAATGCACATTCTGCGGTTCATTAGTAGACCGTATTGTCCCAGGTCGTATCCGCGATCCACAAGAAGTAGCTCGTCTAGAAGAAGAAAATCACTATGCAGATCCATTAACAGATGTTGGTGAAGTATTCGGTTTATGGGTCATTGAAGGCGATGAAAAATTAAATGATGTATTACCATTTAAAAAAGCAGGCCTAATCGACAAAGTATTCGTAACTCCGGACATGTCACCATACAAAAAGAGAAAAGTACGTATCTTAAATGGTGCTCACACTGGATTTGTACTAGGTGCTTATTTAGCAGGTCAAAACATCGTTCGTGATTGTATGCATGATGAAGTCATCAAAGGCTTTATGAACAAAATGTTGTATGATGAAGTCATCCCAACTCTTACATTAGACAAAAACGACTTATTAAACTTTGCGAAAGCCGTATCCGACCGTTTCAACAACCCATTTGTTGATCATGAATTGATGAGCATTTCATTAAACTCAACATCTAAATGGAAAGCACGTGTTATGCCTAGTTTCTTAGGATATATCGACGAACACCATGCGCTTCCAAAATGTATTACGACAAGTTTTGCGTTCTACATTCAATTCTATAGAGGATATGAACTTACAGATGCTGGTTTAGTGGCAAAACGTCCAGCTGGAAATACTTACACAATCAGTGATGATCGTGACATTCTAGAATTCTACTATAACCACAAAGATGATTCTGTAAAAGATTTAGTTCATGCGGTATGTACAAACACTTCATTCTGGGGACAAGATTTAACTCAAATTGCTGGATTTGAAGATGCCGTAGTTCAAACTTTAACTGAAATTGAAGAAAAAGGCACTTATGAAGTCATGAAAGAATGTTTATAAGAGGGGTTAATCAATGAATAAAGTATTAGAAGAAATTTCAAAGATTGGTATTTTACCAGTCGTTGTATTAGAAGAGACAAAAGACACAAAACCATTGGCGAAAGCACTATGTGCTGGTGGTTTACCTTGTGCTGAAGTTACATTCAGAACAGCAGCTGCCAAGGAATCTATCGCAATCATGCGTAAAGAATTTCCTGAAATGTTAGTAGGGGCTGGAACTGTATTAACTGTTGAACAAGTGGATGAAGCATTAGAAGCTGGGGCTCAATTTATCATCAGTCCAGGCTTTGATGAAGATGTAGTAAAACACTGTATCGAAAAAAATGTGCCGGTAACACCTGGAACATGTACGCCTAGTGATGTACAGAAATGTTACCGATTAGGGTTGGATGTAGTAAAATTCTTCCCTGCTGAAGCAGCCGGTGGATTGAAAATGATCAAATCCATCGCAGCTCCATATACACAAATGAAATTCATTCCAACAGGTGGAATCAACGCAAACAATATGAAAGACTACTTAGAATACGACCGTATCTTAGCCATTGGTGGTAGCTGGATGGTGAAAGGTGATATAATTAAGAGCGGTGATTTTGACAAAGTGGAAGCTTTGACAAGACAAGCCGTAGAAAAACTTAGGGAGGTTCGTTGATTATGAAACAAAAAGTAGTCACTTTTGGAGAGATTATGTTGCGTTTAGCACCCGAAGGATATTACCGCTTTGTACAAGCGGATACATTTGGTGCAACTTACGGTGGTGGAGAAGCCAATGTAGCTGTTTCTTTGGCAAACTATGGTTTTGATGCCAAATTCGTAACTCGTCTTCCAAATCATGAAATTGGCCAATGTGCCATCAATTCATTACGCAAATATGGTGTAGACACATCTTATATTGCTCGTGGTGGAGACCGTATTGGTATCTACTATCTAGAAAAAGGGGCTAGCCAACGTCCTAGTAAAGTTATCTATGATCGTGCAGGCTCTAGTATTTATACAGCTACAAGTGCGGATTTTAACTGGGATGAAATCTTTAAAGACTGTGCTTGGTTTCACATTACTGGTATCACACCAGCACTATGTGACAATGT
>NZ_DBMEXE010000100.1:0-540 GCF_056804935.1 Holdemanella sp.
TCCACACGCAGTTCGGGGTCGGTATCAAGTTCATCATCAACGCCACACATTAATACTTTTTGCATCTCAACTGTAGGATGATGGAAAGGACCATCCGTTCCAAATAGGATTCGATCGTGTCCTACTGTATCATAGGCCTCTTTGATTTTTGTATGCATTGGCATACCCGACATTTCCAAGTAAATATTTGGATATCGTCTAGCCATTTTTAATGCCGCATCAATATAAACTCCATGACCATGTCCCATATGAATCATTAGTACTTTACAATTTGGATGTCTTTCAGCAAGTAATCCAATTTGCCAAGGAAGTGAATAAGGAGGATGGCCTGAATGAATACAAACAGGAATTCCATATTCTTCGGCCTTATCTAATACGGGATCTACAATTTCACTATCCGCACAATACGCGTGGCGTAATGGCTGCAGCTTAATAGCTTTAAAACCAAGCTTTACATATTGATCAATCAAATCCAAACAATTTGGCTCTAAAGGATTCACATAGACACAACCTTCAATACGTCCTGGATATTTCTTTTAT
>NZ_DBMEXE010000100.1:550-5580 GCF_056804935.1 Holdemanella sp.
TTCTTCATTATCCAAAACACAAATCATTGTCGTTTCAATTTCATATGTGTCCATTAATGAAATCAATTCATCTGCATCCATTCCTACATTGGCCCATCCACCAATATAACCTAAATGTGCATGTGCATCGATTTTTTTCATGCGACAGCTCCTTGTAAAGATACTACTTTCGATTTAGCTAAAACATTCGCAACGATCGCATAGATAACTAGACCCATAATCGTTTGAGCTAAAAGTCTAGGTACAGACGCAAAGGCAACTGCTGCTGTAAATAAAGGAATCTTAAATAGTGTATATGCGAAACATTGAAACAAACCACCAAGGCTAGCTCCAACGATCCAATCTAATTTTTCATTGTTTCCCTTTTCAAGTACAACACCCATAATATATCCCATAATGAATTTAAAGATAAATGTAGGAAGCACCCAAATCATAGCGCCTGTTAATAAATCACTTAAAGCCGCACCTAAACCTGCAGCTAGAGCACCATCTTTTTTACCTAAGACAAGTACAGCTAAAAATGCCATACAATCTCCCATATGTGTATATCCACCCGTTGCTGGATTTGGAAGTTTAATTGTAAATGTACATACGAAGATCAACGCGATCATTAAAGCTGTTTTGGCAATTCTTCTTGTAGTTTCATTTGTCATAATCATTTCTCCTTTTTAAAACTTGTCCCTATATTATCATTTTACTGTATCCTTTAAAATATACAGTTTTAACTTAATTTTAAGGGACAACAATTTAAGAAACATTTAAGGATTACATGTTTTAATAGGTCCATGAAAAAATTATTAATGACACTTTTACTCACATTCTGTATAGGATGCACCTATACTTTACTCAATGAAAAAGATACAACAGTTTCTGCCAAAAGCACAAAAGAAACTATCATGATTGATGCTGGTCATGGAGGATATGATGTAGGAGCTGAAAGCAACTATGGCGATTATGAAAAAGATATCAATTTAGATATCGCACTACTTGTTGGAAAACAACTCAAATCCTATGGCTATAAAGTTGTATACACGCGTACAAGCGACTCTGTTTCATGGTCAAATGATAATGTAGAGGATCTACAAACCCGTTGTGATTTAGCTAAGAAAAAGAATGCCGATTTATTTGTATCGATACATTTAAATTCAAGTGAATATGATGCGAGTGGATATGAAATCTATTGTGATTTTACCAACAAGAACACTGTGAAATTGTCCAACTCTATTCTTGATCAATTGGATAAACTCGATTATTCTTCGAATCGAGGCTTATTAGATACAAATGAAACACCTTTGTATGTGGTTGCCAACAATGAAGTGGATGCGATATTGATAGAAGCTGGATTTATATCCGATGATTCTGATTTATATTATCTTAAAAATCATACAAAAAATATTGCGATTGCCATTGCCAAAGGCATCAAAAAAAGTCTGAATGAATAATCAGACTCTTTATTTTGCGAATTGAGCATTATACAATCTTGCGTATACCCCATTTTTATTCAACAATTCTTCATGCGTACCTTGCTCAACGATATCCCCATGTTCAAGCACTAAAATCTTATCTGCATTAATGATTGTAGATAAACGGTGTGCAATCACAAAACATGTACGATTTTCCATGACACGATCCATTGCACCTTGAAGACGTCTTTCAAGTCTTGTATCTACACTACTAGTAGCTTCATCCAAAATCAAAACTTCTGGATTCTTTATAAGAGCACGAGCAATTGTTAATAATTGTTTTTCACCTTGAGAAATATTGCTACCTTCTTCATTGATCAAAGTATCATAGCCATCGGTTAAAGTACGTATAAAGTGATGAACATTAGCTTGTTTTGCGGCTTGGACAATTTCATTTTTTAATGCTTTTTCATTTCCATACGCAATATTTTGTTCAATACTTCCCTCAAACAACCACGTATCTTGTAGAACCAACGCAAAAAGTTTTCTTAAATCATGATATGACAATTCTCGAATATCAATACCATTAATTTTAATACTTCCACCCTTTACGTCATAGAACCGTAGTAATAAGTTTGTCAATGTTGTCTTACCTGCTCCTGTAGGACCTACAATAGCGATGGTTTGACCTTGATGTACATCAATATTAACATCCTTCATTAATAGATTATCATCATATCCAAATTGTACATGATCAAATTCAATAGTACGTACTTCATCAATTTGACATTTGGATATAACATCCTCTTCAATTGGTTGATTTAAGAAAGTGAATAAACGTGACATGGCACTAAAGGCAGATTGTACTGCACTTGATAATTGAGATATTTGAGAAATCGGATCGTTGATTTGCCAAATATAACGAATAAATGCTTGTAGTTGCCCTAATGCGATAGTTCCATTTAATACTTGAAGACATCCAACAAGGCTTGCACAACCAATACTTAAATAGGTAATCAAAGAACATAATGGATTGATCAAGCTCGATACAAACTGCGCCTTAAAACTTGATACACGCATTCTTTCATTATCTTTTTGAAATCTTTCTAAAGCATGTTCTTGTTGATTATAAGAAAGAATCTCACTATATCCATCATACAATTCATTGATGGTACCATTCAAATCGGCTAATGTATTTTGTTGATCATCAAATAAAGGCTGTGATTTCTTAACGACAAATTTTGATAAAAGCGCAATAACAGGTAATGCCACTAGAATGATACACGTCATTAGTACATTGATTCTTAGCATCATGAATAGCACAAAAGTGAATGTACATATAGCTGAAATTACTCGTGATAAAGTTTGTTGCAACGCATTCGATAATGTATCCACATCATTTGTGATACGTGATAATAACTCTCCCGTTTTTTCTTGATCAAAATAAGAAACAGGTAAATGATGAATTTTATTCTCAATCGCATTGCGCACATCAAACATCGTCTTCTGAATCGCATCCGTCATAAAAACAGCCATTAAAAATTGAGATATTGTCTTCACAATATAGATGGAAAATAAGATACATAATATATGTACAACTTTATCTACCTGAATTGGTTGATGCGCTGAAATATCTTTAGCTAATTGCGTAGTGATCATACCTTCTACAGTCGGATTTAAGGCAAAAGTCACTTGGGCTGTAATAACCATTAAAATTCCAAATAACAATTTAAAGCGATATGGCTTTATAAACACAAACAGATGAGATAGACATTCAGTAAACTTCATTTTCTTAGTTTCTTTCATAATCATCCAACTCCTTTTGTGTTAATTGTGAATGAGCAATCTCTTGATAAACACTACAATCCTTTAACAATTGTGCATGTGTTCCCATTCCAATAATCTGACCTTCATCCAAAACAATGATCATATCCGAATCCATGATGGTAGAAATTCTTTGGGCAACCACAAAGAAAATCGCATTCTTTACTTCTGGTTTTAAGGCTTTTCTTAATGTCGCATCCGTTTTAAAATCTAAAGCACTAAAACTATCATCATAAATATAAAGGGATGGCTTTTTTAAGATGACACGAGCAATCGATAACCTTTGTTTCTGTCCACCCGAAATATTCGTTCCATCCTCTGCAATTTCATCTTCATACCCATGCTCTCTTGTCGAAATAAAATCGCTGGCTTGCGCAACCGTTGCTGCATGAACCATCTCTTCAACACTAGCCTCAGGCTTACCAAAACAAATATTCGATTGAATACTTCCCTTAAACATATGTGCCTTTTGTGCAACATATCCAATTTGGGTACGTAAACTCTCTAAATTATATTTACGAATATCAACACCATTGATTTCAATCGATCCACGACTTACATCATAAAATCGATTCATTAATTTTACTAATGTACTCTTACCAGATCCTGTACTTCCAATCACGGCAATTTTTTGTCCTTTATGACATGAAAAATCAATGTTCTTTAAAACGGCTTCTTCTCCATTTGGATACGAGAACGTAACATCTTTAAAACTCAATGTTTGAATTGAATCCAATTGAATAGAATTTTCATCATTGACAATACTTGGTTTTGTATCTAAAACCTCCATAATACGCTTAGCCGATACATTCGCTCTAGGATACATCATAAACACCATACAGAAAATCAAAACAGACATCATAACGTGGAATAAGTATTCTACAAAGGCCACTACATTTCCTAAGGTAACAGCATTCGAATTTAGTAAAGTACAACTTAAATAATATACAATCACCGTTGCGATATTCATCAAAAAGAAAAAAGATGGTTCCGTACAAGACATCAATTTAAATAGTTTTGCGCTTTGATCTCGATAGAAATCATTTTCATTAGAGAAACGTTTCTTTTCATACTCTTGTTTATTAAAAGAACGAATCACACGAATTCCCGTAATATTTTCACGCAAAATTTGATTAATGTGGTCAATCGACTTTTGTTGGTTCTCACTCAATGGTTCACTTACTTTGGCAACAATGATCACACCCAAAATAACAACAGGAATCGTAGCTAAGACTACATAAGATAGTTCTAAAGAGATTTTTAAAATTAACATAACCGAAACACACATCATAACCGGTGTTAATAATGCAGATTTTAAAATCACATTTAAAAATAACATAATTTGATAGGCATCATTATTTGTACGTGTAATCATACTGGATACACCAAACTTTTCCATTTCAGCAGCCGAGAATGCTTGTGCATGTTCAAAAACGTCATTACGAATATCACGCGTAATATTTGTCGATATTTTTGAGCAGCAATAGCCAAGTAGCACAACCCCACTTACACCAATCACACTAATGAATGCCATCAATCCAAAACGACTATATAAATAAGTTGTGTCTTGTGTTTCAATACCATGATCGATCATATCCGAAATGATTGTTGGAATTCCAAGTTCTACAAGAGCAAAACCAAATACACTTATAAAATCCAGTAAAAACCATTTCTTATATTTCATTAAATATTTCCATATAAGCTTCATAAGTAAATTTATCTCCTTCTCTAAAATAAACAGTTGGAGATAAACTCCTCTAAGAACCGTACGTGCAGTTTTCCCGCATACGGCTCCCCACTGTT
>NZ_DBMEXE010000101.1:0-5537 GCF_056804935.1 Holdemanella sp.
AAAAAAAAAAAAAAACGCATATTTAGAAATAATCATAAACATTGAAGATCCTAGTGCAATAATCGCATGTGTTCGAATGCCGGCCGATTTATTTCGGCTCGTCCTTTCATATCCAATGGCACAACCACATAAAGTAGCCAACACGATACGAAACATCCAATCTAAATATTCTTGTCCTGAATACAAAATATCATCCCCAAACTCAACTGCAATATATTTGTTTTAGTTTTCTTATTTTCTCTTCAGTAAGCCCATACTCTTCTTCAAAAAAATCTTTATAACTAGAATACGTTTGTTCAATTGTATCAATCGACAATTGAATAAATTCTTCCCTTACATATAAAAGAGCATCACATTCTTTTCTAAGCTCTAAAGGAATATGCAAATGCTCGCACAACTCCTCATTAATTTGTTTCAAATCTACATTTGAAGACAAATATTCTTTTATAGCATCCTCTTTTTTGCAACCAAGCGCCATCATAATTAAAAATCCAGCAACCCCCGTTCTATCTTTTCCAGCCGTACAATGAAAATAAATATTCCCACTATTCTCTAGCAACAAATTAAACATTTGTTTATATGCCGGATTATTAATAGGCATGATAGAATACCCTTTTTTCAAATAATCAATAATGAAATTTTTATTTTCTCTTGTCATCTTATCCTTGATAACTGAACCAAAATCAAATGAATATCCATTATCTAAATCCATCTGAATTGCGCTTATATTATAATAAGACATATCCACAGCCAATGAATCAGGATTACTTAACGCTTCTTTCTTATCTCTAAAATCAAGAATATGCTTAATATTCAATTCTTGAGACAAACATCTTAAATCTTCACTCGATAAATCAATTAATGGTCCTCCACGAAAAAATTTATTTGTCTTAATTTCAAGACCATCACACGTTTTATATCCCTTTATATCCCTAAAGTTTCTAATTTTTGTCTTAAGCCTACGCTTCACCAATTCATCAAATTCATTCTGACTTAAACCAAATCCACCAATACTCGTCAAATGAATATTATGAAAGTCACTACCACCACTACACATTAAATTATATTTATTCACATATTCATGTACTTTAGGATAATCCTCAGCCTTCATACTTGGATGTGAAATCTCAATGCCATCAATTCCATAACCAACATATTTATCAATTTCATCATAATTATCATATTCACAAGGATGAGCAAGTATAGCTATACCGCCATCCTTATGAATTGCATCAATACCCTCTTTTATATCAATATAACCCATTTTTTTATCCGTTTCCAGAGTTGTTTTCGATGCAAAAAGTGCTCTATATTTATTTAAATCATTTAATTCTGGATACTTCTCAACTAACGCTTGAAACAAATGCATTTTAAAAACTATATTATTCTTCGCATATTTCTTTGCATCTGAATAAGTAATGTCAAAGCCTTTATTTCTTAATTCCTCTATTAATTCATGATGATACGCATCCCTGCATGCCAATGTATGATTGCACAATTGTTCAATATGTTTTGGATCATCTTGAATCCATAATCCAACTACATGCACCTTTTTACACACATCCCAATCGTAGCAGCTCAACTCTACTCCTGGTATCATATGAATTTTTCTCTTATCACATTCCATTTTTACTTTTTCTAAATGAAAAACTGTGTCATGATCTGTGATTGCAATTGTTTTAATTCCCTGTTCTAGCGCAAAATCAAGTGTTTCTTCAATTGAATGAATACCATCACTATAATCTGTATGAACATGTAAATCTGCATACACTATAAACTCACCTTACTTTAAATCACTCTTAATAAAATATCATTTGTTGAAACAGAAGTTTCCTTTGTAGGTAAAACCTCCAAATAATCCGTTGAATTTGTGACCACAACCATAACTGTTGAATCAAGACCCGCCTTTTCAATTTCATCTACATCAAATTCAATCAACAAGTCACCCTTCTTTACTTGTGCATCTTTTTCTACAAATTGCTTAAAAGGTTTTCCATTTAATTTAACAGTATCAATGCCAACATGAATCAATAGCTCTAAACCATCATCTGATTTAATTCCAATCGCATGTTTTGTTTCAAACGTTGCAGAAACTGTTCCATCTACAGGAGCATAAACCTTTCCATCTGTTGGTTTGATTGCAATTCCTTCACCTAAAATGCCATTAGAGAACATTGAATCATTTACTTCACTCATAGGTACAGTCATCCCTTTTACAGGTGATTCAACCTGTGAGATATGATTTTCAACACTTTGTGCTGAATCTTTCTCTTCCTCAACCGGATCATCAAATCCAATTACCCAAGTAGCGATAAAACTTACTACTGCAGAAATAACCATAGTAATCAAAGCATTCTTTAAATTATTTGGTGCACCTTCACCTACCCACATCGGCAAGTTGATCAAACTTGGTGTCATAAACGCAAATGCTTTTAACCCAGCATAACCAGCATATAAACCACCTGCAAAAGATCCAATCATTACTGCCAACATAGGCTTTTTCAAACGCAATGTAACACCATAAATACATGGTTCAGTAATACCTGCTAAGAAAGCTGTTAAACTAGCTGAAAAACATGTGCTTCTAAATTTTTTATTCTTCGTTTTTAAACCGCAAGCCAAAGCAGCCGTCCCCTGAGAAATATTCGCTGTTAATGTTAAAGTTCTAGAAATTGGATCAAATCCTGATTGCGATAAAATTTGAATACCTGCAATTGCTAAAGGTGCATGCATACCACCTACAACAAGCCAAGGATATACAATACATACAATTGCAATTCCAAACATTCCTAACGTATTATAAGCCCATAATAATGCTTTACCTGTATAAATAGAAATCAATCCCATTGCTGGTGCTAATACGACAAATGATAAAGGTACCATAATCAATAAAACCAATAATGGAGTCAACATTCCTTTTAACACTTCTGGAATAACACGATTCAATGATTTTTCTAAACGACTCATCACAAAAACAATTAAAATAGATGGAATCAATGATGAAGTATATGGCATTCCATAAACTGGTAATGCACCAAACATTTGTCCAATAAATTTAGGATCCACTGCTGAAACAATACTATTCCAATTCGGATGAACTAAAATACAACCTAATAAAGCAGCTAAGAATACATTACATTTAAAATGTTTTGCAGCAGCAATTGCCGTAAATACCGGTAAGAACATAAAACCTGCATCAAACGCAAAGTTAAAGATATAGTATGTCATTGATGTTTCTGCATTTGCCCAACCCATCATTGAAATAACCAACAATATACATTTACCAAGTCCTGTACCAACCAAAATAGGAATTAATGGTCCTATACAACCAATAATAGCTCCGAAAATAGATCTAACGATTCCTTTTTTACCTTCTTTTTCATTATTGCTCGAATCGTTCGTATCTGAGATATTTGCCAACTTACAAATATCCAAATACACATCATGAACATGTGTACCAATTACAACTTGATATTGTCCTGCTTTTTTGATTAAAGATAAAACACCATCGATGCCTTCAATTCTTGCATCATCCGCTCTACTTTCATCCTTTAAAGTAAAACGAAGACGCGTCATGCAATGTTGTAACGCTACAATATTTTCCTTTCCTCCTACCGATTGAATAATCTCTTTTGCTAGTTTTTCGTATTTCATAAATTCTCCTCCATTCTACGTAAAAAACCACAAATGAGAAGGTTTGGCCAACTTAATGTAACCACCCAACCAATATACTAAAATCATTTCTTACTAATGATTTTCGCAACATGAATAGTTAAATATAATACTTCCTCATCATTCAATACATATGAATAAACTCTCTGAATATAATTCTGCATTTTAGAAACACATAAATACGGCTCTACATATTTTTCTTTCATAATCTCCAATAAATCATTGTCCAATGACTCATCCGAAGAAGCACTCTGATTCTTAAATAATCGCACTGCAAAGAAACGTAGATGCGTAATAAAACGATTATATGCTAATGAATCCAGATCAAATTCCATATGGAAATAATCTTTTACTATATCTGTTAATGAACGAATAAAATCAGTGATGCCATAAATTTCCTCTACATTCTTATTCATCTCACTACCTATAATATGAAACGCTAAGAAAGCAGCCTCATCATCTTGCATGCGAATACCATATTTTTCTTCTATTAAATCCAATGCATACAATCCCAACTTATATTCTTTAGGATAAAAAGTTTTAACCTCATATAATAAATGATTCTTCAAAATCAATTTATCTTTATATCTTTCGATACTCGTATGAATATGATCCGTTAAAGAAATATAAAGAGAATCATCTATTTTCAATTCCTCTCTAGCCTTCTCTATAACCTTACTAGAAATTTCCATATATTCTAAAGGAATATCCTTCAACATATTCAAATACTTATCTTTAGAATTTTTAATATTTAATATATAAGTTTTTATAACACGATCACCATCAATGTCCTGACCTGTCTTTTTGCCATAAGCAATCCCTTTACCCATGGCAATAACTTCTTCTTTTCTATCATTTAAAGTGATAACTGCATTATTATTTAAAATTTTCTTAATTTTCATAATCCACAATCTCCTTAAGCTAAAACAAAATAAAAACCTGTCCAGAAAAATTCTGTAAACAGGTTTAGTGTTGCCAACAAATACTGCAATAACTATCCATAAATTACAAACCATGAATGTATTTAATCTTCACTTATAGGATAACATATATCATCATCGTTTGCAAACGTTTTCACATTCATAGCGACTTAAACAAAAGAATTAACAAAAAATCCAATTCAATAATTTTGTGTAATCTTCCATAAATACATTCCTACCCTTTTCCCTTTGAATAAATTTTACAACATAATCAAACACTCATATTAAGTTTAACCCTATAAACCTATATTATTTCCATTCAAACATGACATGACATTTAATCAACATTTGCAAACATCTAATTCCATTATACATAAATCAACCATTAAAAACCATAATACATAATCTTTTAACCCAATCATTCGTCAATAATCGGTAAAGGACTTCCTTCCTCATATAAAGAATCAAATAAATCGCTACAAGTATAAGGTACCAAATCATAAAAACTTATATCATCATTAGCTCTTACGATAATCATATAATCTTTTGATTTAAACATAAAATATAAATCAAGTTGTGTTTGAGTAATTCGATATTTTCTCATAGCATTAAAAGATATACTGAGTTCATTTATGATTTCTTTTGCAATATCTTGATTCGTTTTATATCCTTCAAAAAAATATTCAAAAGGTAATAAGACCATAATATTCTTTTTAGTTGCTAATAATTTTTTTATAACATTAACTGCATTCAATAATTGATCATCGCCAATAACGTTTCCATCAGTTAATATTAGAGGCCTATCAACAAATACCTTCATCATATTATAATAACCCATTGGCTTCGTGTTTTTGGATATTGCATATGCTGTATTTCCTGTGTTTGTCTTGTAAATTTGCATACTATTAGATGTAAGTGCGTGCATTTGTTCGGGTTCACATAAAA
>NZ_DBMEXE010000102.1:0-5502 GCF_056804935.1 Holdemanella sp.
AAATTCTGTACACATGTTTCATTACCTCACTTACAGGTAAATTGTACAAGTCTATTTGACATTAATGATGTCTATATCCTGTTTTATTAAATGTGTCTTTGTGTTAAAATTTTAGTAAAGAAAGAGAGCGTATCCATTATGTTAAGAATAATGAATTATGCATCGCCAGAATCTTTAGATGAGGCGTATGCGCTACTAACGAAAAATAAAAAGAATATGATTCTAGGCGGTATGATCTGGTTGAAGATGGAAGACATTCAGATTCCGACTGCTATTGATTTAAGCAAATTAGGTTTGGATCAAATTGAAGAAGATGATACAGAATTCAAAATTGGTGCTATGGTAACTTTGCGCCAATTAGAAACACATCAAGCTTTCAATGAGGCAACTTGTTATGTATTTAGAGATGCTGTAAAAGATATTGTCGGTGTACAATTAAGAAACTTAGCAACAGTTGGAGGAAGTATATATTCGCGTTTTAGTTTTAGTGATGTCATCTGTAGCTTATTATGTTTAGAGTGTGATGTACAAACACATAAACATGGGCGTATTTCACTTGAAGAATTTGTGAGTCTTCCATATGAAAAGGATATTGTGGAATATATTTATGTGAAGAAGACAAATTTGCCGAGTGCCTTTGTTTCTGTAAGAAGGAGTGCTACGGATTTAAGTGTTTTAAATGCATCTTGTACAAAGTATGCAGATCACTACCGATTCTGTTTTGGTGCAAGACCAGCTATTGCGAAAGTTTATAATTGTGATTTAGATCATATTGATTTAGATGTATATTGTGCAGACAATATGCGCGGAAGCAAGGAATATAGAGAAAAACTTGTTGAGGGATTAACTCAGAAGTTATTGAGAAAGGTAGAGTCTTATGTTGGTTAAAATTAAAGTGAATGGAAAATTGATTCAGGATGATGTACAGCCACAAACTTTATTGCTTGACTGGCTAAGAGATCATGGTTGTTACAGTGTAAAAAGAGGTTGTGATACCGCAAACTGTGGATTATGTACAGTGTTAAGAGATGGAACGCCAATTCTTTCTTGTAGTACATTGACAGTTCGATGTGATGGTCATGAAATTACGACGCTTGAAGGACTTCAAAAAGAAGCGGGTGAATTCGGTATGTTTATGGCGAAACAAGGCGCTGAACAATGTGGTTTCTGTTCGCCAGGATTTATTATGAATGTTTTGGCAATGGAAAAAGAATTAGTGAATCCAAGTGATGATGAAATTCGTGCTTATTTATCTGGAAATTTATGTCGTTGCTCTGGATATATGTCGCAGATGCGTGCAATCAAGGCGTATTTAAGTCGAGGTGAAAATCATGAATAGTGTAGGAAAAGGTGTCATCAAAAAGGATGCGATGGCTTTAGTTACAGGGCAACCTGTATATTGTGATGATTTAGCACCTAAGGATTGTTTGATTGTTAAGCTTTTAAGAAGTCCACATGCATACGCAAAAATTAGAAGTATTGATACTTCCATTGCGAAAAGAATTCCTGGAATTGAAGCGGTGTATACGTATGAGGATGTTCCAACTTCTCGTTTTACTCTTGCAGGACAATCTTATCCTGAACCAAGTCCATATGATCGTAGAATCTTAGAAAATGTAGTTCGTTATGTAGGCGATGAAGTCGCAATCGTTGCGGGAGCTAATGAGGATTGTGTAGATCGTGCTTTGAAAGCTATCAAAGTAGATTATGAAGTATTAGAGCCATTGTTGGACTTTGAAAAATCGATTGATAATGCAATTGTGGTTCATGAGGAAGACGATTATAAGTGTCTTTGTGAGATTGGTAATGACGTAAAGCGTAATATTGTCAGCAGTGGCGAAAGTGTTGTTGGTGATGTGGATGCAGCATTAAAGGATTGTGAAGTGGTCTTAGAAAGAGATTATCATACAAAGGCCAATGCCCAGGCAATGATGGAAACTATGCGTTCATATTGTTACATTGATACATATGGTCGTTTAAATTGTGTAAGTTCTACACAGATTCCTTTCCATGTTCGAAGAATTTTAAGTAATGCTTTAGAAATTCCAAAGTCAAAAATCAATGTAATCAAGCCAAGAATTGGTGGTGGATTTGGCGCTAAACAAACGGCTTGTTGTGAAATCTTCACGGCATTTGTCACATGGAAACTTAAAAAGCCAAGTAAGATTGTTTATACTCGTGAAGAAACTTTTGCGGCTACTAACTCAAGACATGAAATGAAGATGCATGTTCGTATTGGGGCTAAAAAAGATGGTACGATTGAAGCTATAGATTTATATACATTATCAAATCAAGGCGCTTATGGAGAGCATGGTCCAACTACAATTGGTTTGGCAGGACATAAATCTTTGCCTTTATATAACCATGTTAAAGCCAGTCGTTTTACATATGATGTAGTTTATACAAATACAATGCGTGCTGGTGCTTATAGAGGGTATGGTGCTACGCAAGGTCAGTTTGCGGTTGAATCCATTATTAATGAATTGGCTGATGAATTGAATATGGATCCTTGTGAAAACCGTTTTAAGAATATGACACGTGAAAATGAAGTGTTATCGCAATACTATAATGAAGAATTGAATGCGTGTGCGTTGGATCGTTGTTTAGAAAAGGCTATGGAAATGATTGACTACAAGAATAAACCTTTAAGACGTGATATGGGTGATTTTGTTCGTGGTTTAGGTGTTTCTTTATCTATGCAAGGTAGTGGTATTTCGGGTCTTGATGTAGGTTCTGTTGAAATTAAACTACAGGATGATGGTTTCTATACATTAAGTATCGGTGCTACAGATATGGGTACAGGATGTGATACGATTCTTGCTCAAATGGTTGCGGAATGTATGGATTGTGATGTAGATCAAGTTGTCACTAGTTCATTGGATACAGACCATGCACCTTATGATACGGGTTCTTATGCTTCAAGTACAACGTATGTAACAGGTATGGCTGTAGTAAAGGCTTGTGAAAAGTTAAGAAATTCTATTTTAGAAGCGGCAGCCGGATTCTTTAATGTGGATAAAGAAAATATTGAATTTGATGGTAAAAAGGTTTATTCATTGGATCATACGCATGAAATGAGTTTGGCAGATTTTGCGGATACATGTTTCAATGGTGGTATCGCAAAAGCATTGATTGCCAGTGACTCTCATATGTCGCCTACTAGTCCACCTCCATTTATGGTTGGTATTGCCGAAGTGGATGTAGATAAGCTAACGGGTGAAATCAAAGTTCATGATTATGTATCTGTTGTTGATTGTGGTACAGTTATCAATCCAAATCTTGCCAGAGTACAAGCTGAAGGTGGTATTGTACAAGGTATTGGTATGGCTTTGAGCGAGGATATCACGTACTCAGATGAGGGTAAGATGCGTAATCGTAACTTTTTGCAGTATAAGTTGCCAACAAGAGTGGATGTTCCAAGTGTTCGTGTTGAATTTGAAAGCAGTTATGAAGACAATGGTCCATTTGGTGCTAAATCCATTGGAGAAGTTGTTATTAATACGCCAACAAGTGCAATTGCTAGTGCTATAAAACATGCGACGGGAGTGCAGGTTCGTACTTTGCCTATTACTGCTGAAAAAGTGTTATTAGGAAAAGAAGATGAATAATATTTCTTTGATTATCTTAGCGTCTGGTTTTTCCAGACGCTTTGTTTCAAATAAACTTTTGTACGAATTTCATGGTAAGAAACTTATTGAATATGCTTTTGATAAGGCAAGTGCTTTTTTAGATGTGATAGTAGTCACACAATATATGGAAATAAAAGAAATGGCTGAGTCATTAGGATATCATGTTGTTATGAATGATCATCCTGAATATGGGCAAGGGCATTCTATCGCGTTAGGTGTGGGCGCTTGTCAAAATAATGCATGCATACTGATGGTTGCGGATATGCCATATTTAAAATTGGATACGTTAAAGGAAATGGTTTCAATTCAAGATGGAAAGCATATTGTGATTTGTGAGTATAATGGTATTTTATGTAATCCTATGTTGCTCCCAAAAAGGTATTATGGTAGGGCAAAACAATTGTGTAATGATAAAGGGGCAAAACAAATCATTGGTGATGATACGTATTTAACGGTTTCTTTATCGGAAGAAGAATTTATGGATATAGATGAAAAAACAGAGGCTATTTAGCCTCTGTAATGTTTTTCTTTGTCTTTTGCGATGTCAAAATAGATTTGTTCGCCTCTTTGTTCATAAAGCATATTTGCCCAATATCCCCAAAGGATGTCTTCCATTCTTTCAAATGCCTGCACTTGAACATCAATCATTGGGTCGATGTCTCCATCAAAATAGGCTTGATAGAACTGGTCTCTTTGGTCAATATAATGGATGTTGTTTTCTGAAAAGAAGCTGGCGATATCAAAGCGATAATCGTTTTTTGCGGCATATTCATAGTCAATCAAATAGTCTTTTGTATCGCTGTAAAGAATATTTCCTTGCACAAAGTCGTTATGGCATAGTGTGTTTGGTTTATATTCTTTTTTTAATGCTTCTAAAAAGTTTTCTTCATTTGGAAAAGACACGATACATTCTTTGATTTGAGATTTATAGAATTCAATCTTTCCAAAAGGGTTGAAAATAAACAAAGGAGCTTTTTTGGTATGAAGAGATTTCATTAAATTTGCACATCTTGCGAATTTGTCTTTGTCCTTACATTCATCAAATGTTTCTACATCTTCAATATAATTTGTTACTTTGATACCTGCTTTTTCATCGAAAAAAATAACAGGTACATCTAAATCAGAAACAAGTGGCAAAATTTCCTTTTCGTGTTCATGTTGCAAACCAAGAGATTCATGATTCTTTTTTGGTACGCGTACCATATATTTATTGTCGTTGATTGTTAATAAATAGTTGTGGTTACTAATGCCTTTATCTGTTTTTTCGAGCGTGTAGTTTGTTGCGTTAAATTTTTCTTCTATCCATGTATTTAAGTTCATGTGGATATATTAACATTATTATTCTTTAAACTCAATGCGGTCGGTGTACCGCTTTTTTTTTGATTCGCGAAATTTACAAGCTCTCTTATGGCAAAAAAAGTTTGGAAGAAGGATCGAAGAAATAACTTTTTTGGCTTGCGTTGTTCTAAGAACAAGGCTGTAAATTGAAAAAGGAGTATTGTGCAATGAAGTATAAGGTGAAGTGGATCGAAGAACATATGGGAATCACAAGAAATATGATTCGTAGATATGAAAAGAAGGGAGTGATTTCAAAGAATGAAGAAGGAAAAGATCGAGAGTTTGATGAAGAAGGGTTGAGACAATTATGGGATATAAGAATGTTGGTGCGTTTAGGGTTTAGTTTGGATGAAGTTAAAGAAATTTTGAGTGAGGGAAATTTAAAGGAACTGAGCCAAAGAAAGTTGGGCGAGTTGGATAAGAAATGTGAGGATTTGGTACTATGTCAAGAAAAAGGACTCCTAAAATAGATAAATTTTAAATTCTAATGCTTTGAATAATAATTATTCTCATATTGATTTGGCGATTCATAACC